>NZ_JBHWJV010000005.1:0-277717 GCF_042731175.1 Pseudarthrobacter sp. NPDC059871 | reverse complement strand
CTCCTTCTTGGGGGGGGGGGCCTGCTCACAAAAAAATTTTTTTAATTGCCGTGGGCGGGCGGGGGCGGGGGGGGGGGGGCGCGGCCCGGCCCCCCCCCCGCGGGCCCCCCACCCCTGGTCCGCGCCCCCCCGCCGCCGTGTTGCGAAAGGAGTGGATCAGCTGATGGCAGCCAGGAGTTCCTTGGCTGCCAGTGCCGGGTCAGCTGCGCCGTAGATGGCGCCGCCTGCCACGGCCACCTCGGCACCTGCCGCCTGGACGGCTGCGATGGTGCTGGCCTTCACGCCGCCGGCCACGGAGAACGGCACCTGTGCTTCCTTGCCTGCGCGGAGGAGTCCGTCCAGGTCGAAACCGGGCTTTGCCTGCTCGTCCAGGCCGGCGTGGAACTCGATGAACGTGGCGCCCAGGGCGCGGGCTTCCCGTGCACGGGTGGCCTTGTCCGCCACTCCAATCAGGTCCACCACGATGCCCTTGTTGTGGGCCTTCGCGGCCTTGACCGCACCCGCAATGGTGGAGTCGTCAGCGCTGCCGAGGACGGAGACCAGGTCGGCGCCGGCCTTGAAGGCAATGTCGGCTTCCAGTTCGCCCGCGTCCATGGTCTTCATGTCAGCGAAGACGGTCTTGTCCGGGTGGGCTTCCTTGATGGCCGTCACGGCGGACAGTCCGGCCGCCTTGATCAGCGGGGTGCCCAGTTCGATGATGTCCACGTACTCGGCAACTTTGCCGGCCAGCTCGAGGGCATCTTCGACGGCGAGGAGGTCGATGGCTACCTGAAGTTTCATGTTGATCGCTTTCTTTTGGTGGGGTGTTGAAATCTTGGGACAGGGGCTATTCGAGGTTCGCGTGCCGCAGCCACAGCTCCTCGGCCGGGACGTCCGCGGTGTCCCACAGGGACTGGAAGAGGGCTTCGGTGGCCACGAACAGCGCTTGTTCGAACAGGCTCCCGGAGTACTGGCGGGACACACCGGAGCCGTGGTCCGTTTTCTGCTGTGCCGGGACAATGACCACGGCGTCGGCCAGCGCTGCGAGCGGAGAACCGGGGTTGGCGGTGAAGGCCGCGATCAGCGCCTGGGACTTGGCTGCGGTCTCGGCGGCCTTGACTACTCCGCCGGTGGTGCCCGAACCGGAGGCAACCAGCAGCAGGTCGCCCTTCCGGATGGCAGGCGTGGTGGTATCCCCCGCCACATGGACCTCAAGGCCCAGGTGCATGAGCCGCATCGCGGCCATCCGGAGCACCAGGCCGCTGCGGCCGGCGCCGGCAACGAAAATCCGGTTGCTGCGTTCCAGCAACCGTGACACCGCGGCCAGTTCAGCTTCGCTGATGGCCGCTGCGGTGTCCGTGATTTCTCCCAGTACCAGGGATAAATTGCTCGAGACCGCTTCCCGGGTTACTTCCAGCCCGGGCGCCGTCATGACAGTGGAATTCACGTGTCCTCCTTCAATGTGGGCCTGACGTCCATGGTTCCGTCATTGCCGGGTAGGCGTAACGCTGATTTGGGATGGTTATACCTACCCGTTCGGATAGTCAGTGGCGGAAGGAGTCCCGTACTCTGGCTGCATGACCCACACCTTGTCAGCCGGTCACACTGCTGCGCCCACCGGCCCCGCAACTCCGTGGCCGCTGCTGCAAGCCATAGCCCGGATCACGAATGCTCCGCTGTCAGGGATTGCAGAGCAGCTCCGCGATGCGGTGCGTCCCTTCGCAGGTGGCGATGCGCTGGTTATTTTTACCGAAGAGTGCACCGGCAGGCCCCAAAAGAAGGCCGGGAACGGGGACATCACCGCGGGTGTATCCATCACCGAACTGCAGCAGCTTCGGGAATCGCTGGCCGGCGCCGGGACCTGGGCCGGTGAGGCGAGGATCGCCGGGAAGGACCGCCCCGTCCTCGCCCTGACCTACCCGCCCAGCAATGCCCTGCTGGTGATCACCAACCCTGATACGCCCGCAGCGCCAGTCCCCGGGCCAGGGGACGGTCCCGGCGGCTCAGGCAGTTCAGCAGACAGTGCAGCAGGCAGCGGGGCCCTGGACATGGTCCGCTACCTGTGGGACCTCGCGGCCCGCCGCATCCAGGAGAAGGTCAGCGACGCGCCGCCGTCGTACCTCGTGGAATCCCGCGCGGCGTCGGCCGAACGCCTCAGGGTGACCAGTGAACTCGTGGACCTGCATTCGACCACCCTGGAGACGCTCCTGGCCGCGTCCCGGTCCACCTCCCTGGATGATGCTGCCGCGCGGGCAGCCGTCACCGACCTCGCCGCCCGGGCATTGGTGGAGCTCAGGACGCACAGCGACCGGACCGCGGAACAGATCGAAGAGCCCGTGGCATCGGCGTTCGAGCGCCTCCGGGACGATCTCCGCCCGCTGACCCGGCTGAGCGGCGTGGACGTCCAGTTCATTGAACCGCCCCTCAATGGCAGGGCGCTGCCCGGCGAGGTGGCCGTGGCGGCGCGTGCCATCGTGCGGGGACTGTTGTTGGCCATGATGGAGCAGCCGGAGGTGCGGCGGGTTCGCACGCAGTGGGACTGCGACGGCGAAAACCTGCTGGTCAGCGTCCGGGACGACGGCAACGGCGGACTGTCCACGGAGGCGCCCGCCATGGGCCGGCTGCAGCGGCGGGTGCAGGCACTGGCCGGGCGCATGGAGGTGGTTCTCCTGCCGGGGTGGGGCTCGGATATTTGCGTTGTGCTGCCGCTCGACCCGCCGGCCGCTCCGGGTGACGTCGCCGGCTGGAACCTGGCCGCCCGGGAACTGGAAGTCCTGCAATTGCTGGCTGCGGGTCAGCGCAACCGCAGCATCGCAGCAGCACTAACCATCAGCGAGAACACGGTAAAGTTCCACGTCCGCAACCTGTTCAGGAAGCTTGGAGTGGCCTCACGCTCCGAGGCGATTGCGTTGGCGCACAGCCGCGGGCTGCGGTAACCGGGAGAATTGCCGGGGACTCCAGGCGGGTTGGCCGCCAAGGCAGCTTCGGTGCCGGCCTAAACCCACATCTGGTAGCCGGTGCCCTTGTCGAAAAGGCGGCGGGTATCGGCGCCGGCGCCGGCGAGCCACAGGACCGAATCGTCGTCCGCGGCCTGGTCCACCACCCCCGTCGCCACATGCTCCCCGAGCAACCACACCTCCACGGTGTGTCCGGGAAGGCGGGCCCAGTCGGCCCGGACTCCCTGCACCGGCACGCTCTTGCCGCGGCCGTTCAGCCTTGCTTCGAGGGTGCTGCTTCCGGCATCTGCGACGGCGTGCACGCTGGGGTTCATCTCTTCCTCCGGGTAGTTTGGTCAGCCCTTACGGTCTCATTGATATTTTTTTGATATATCAATGTCATAAAAGTATGACCCGGGTCACACGGGGCGTCAACACCGTTCCGGAATGTCGGTGGCATCGGCAGGAATTGCGGCCCCGCCGCGCGCAGAACTGAGTGGCAGCGCGACGGCGGGGCGGGATGCTGTGGGTCCATGCCCTAAAGGTGCCTGACGGTCGGCGTGGTGGCGGGCATCCGCCGAAGGGAGTCCCACGGACCGGCTCAAGGAGGCGCTCAGGCGCTGAACAGTGCCTCACGGACGGCGCGCTCGAACCCACTGACGTGCACGCGCGCCAGATCGGCCGCACTGTCCTCATCGCCGTCGATGACCGCCCGCAGCAGGTTCAGGTGCTCATGCACATGGACCGACAGGTCCGGGAGGCGGTCCACCACCATGCACCAGATCCTCGTTGCCAGGTTGTCGTAGCGGATCAGGATGTCTTCGAGGTGGGGGTTGGCGGCTGCCGCATAAATGCTGTGGTGGACCCGGGAATCCAGCTGGAGGGTTTCCACCACGGAGGCTGCACTGACATCGAAGGCCTCAACCTCGGCCAAGATGTCCTTGAGGTTCGCCCGGATAGCCGGGGAGGCAACACGCGCTGCGCGCGAAGCTGCCAGGGGCTCCAGTTGCGCGCGGATCTCGGAGATGAACGAAAGGTCGGTCACGTCCACCCGGGTGGCGAAGGTGCCGCGCCGGGGGTAGGTCACCACCAGCCTGTCCAGCTCCAGCCGCTTGAGGGCCTCGCGAACGGGGGTGCGTCCCACACCCAGTGATTTGGACAGCGCGTCGTCGTTGAGCAGGTCGCCGGGCTTGATGTCCAGCATCAGCAGCCTGTCGCGGATGCTTTCATAGGCTACGTCCGCGAGCGATTTCCTGGCGGCATCTTCCGCGAGCGCCAAAGTTTCAATTGCCATCGCAGGACCTCTCCCCTAGAGCCGAAAAAACCTATTGACCTCACCCACCGACCAGTATACGCTGATCTCCAACCTAATATATCAGTACGCAACACAGGAATATATCTATAGAAGGAGGAGACATGACCCTGGTGGAAACAGCCTCATCGACGGCCCTCGGCGGGACCACGCTCACCGAAACGGTTGAGCAGCCGACGGATCAGAAATTTGTCCTGACCCTGTCCTGCGGCGAGCGAGCGGGCATTGTCCAGGCCGTGACAACCTTCCTGTTCGACCGCGGCTTCAACATTGACGAGCACCAGCAGTTCGATGACAGCCTCCGCGAAACGCTGCACCTGCGTACCGCGTTTTCAGGTTCGCCGGCCCACACCCGGGACACGCTCGAAGAAGAGTTCCGTCCCATCGCAGACCGGTTCGGCATGAAGTTCAGCTTCACCGACCAGACCCAGCAGCGCGTGCTGGTGATGGTGTCCAAGTTCGGGCACTGCCTCAACGACCTCATCTTCCGCTGGCGCGGCGGCACCCTGGGCGGTGACCTCGTGGCAGTCGTGTCCAACCACGAAACCCACCGCGCGATGGCCGAGGCCGCCGGCTTGCCGTTCATCCACATTCCCGTCACGCCGGACACCAAGGCCGAGGCCGAGCAGCGCCTGCTGGAACTCGTGGACGAATACCAGGCGGACCTGGTGGTCCTGGCCCGCTACATGCAGGTCCTGTCCAACGATCTGTGCCGTGCCCTGGAAGGCCGTGCCATCAATATCCACCACTCCTTCCTTCCCGGCTTCAAGGGTGCCAAGCCCTACCACCAGGCCCACGCACGCGGCGTCAAGCTCATCGGTGCCACCGCGCACTACGTCACCGCCGACCTGGATGAGGGTCCCATCATCGAACAGGAAGTCATCCGGGTTGACCACAGCTTCGGACCGGGCACACTGTCCACCGTGGGCCAGGACGCCGAGGCCCTGGCCCTGTCCCGCGCCGTGCGGTGGCACTGCCAGCACCGCGTCCTGCTGGACCAGACCAGCACCGTGGTGTTCCGCTAGCCGGCGCCGCACCCAGCACACAGCACATCAATGACTTTTCAGCAGGAGAACCACATGGAATCGACGCCACGCATTGTCATCATCGGAGCTGGCATTGTCGGCACGAACCTGGCGGATGAACTGGTCACCAGGGGTTGGAACAACATCACCGTCCTGGACCAGGGCCCGCTCAACATGCCGGGCGGCTCAACGTCCCACGCCCCCGGCCTGGTCTTCCAGACCAACCCCTCCAAGTCCATGGCACTGTTCGCCAAGTACACGGTGGAAAAGCTCCTCTCGCTGACCGAGGACGGCGTCAGCTGCTTCAACCAGGTGGGCGGCCTGGAAGTTGCCACCAACGAAACCCGCCTGGCCGACCTCAAGCGCAAGCTCGGGTACGCACAGGCATGGGGCATCGAGGGGTCCATCCTCTCTCCGGCCGAATGCAAGGAGCTCTACCCGCTCATCAACGACGAGGACATCCTCGGTGGCCTCCACGTGCCCAGCGACGGACTCGCCAGCGCTGCCCGCGCCGTGCAGCTGCTGATCAAGCGCACCGAAGCCGCCGGCGTGAAGTACCAGGGCAACACCACCGTCACGGGGATCGAACAGTCCGGCCGCCGCGTCACCGGCGTGCAGACGCCCGACGGCGTGATCCCGGCTGACATCGTGGTCTCCTGCGGCGGATTCTGGGGTGCAAAGATCGGCGAACTGATCGGCATGTCCGTGCCGCTACTGCCCCTGGCCCACCAGTACGTCAAGACCACTCCGGTCCCGGCCCAGCAGGGCAAGAATGAACTGCCCAACGGCGCACAGCTCCCCATCCTCCGCCACCAGGACCAGGACCTCTACTACCGCGAGCACGGTGACCGGTACGGCATCGGCTCCTACGCCCACAAGCCCATGCCCGTGGACCTTGACGAACTCGGCAGCTTCAAGCCGGACGAGATCAGCGAGCACAACATGCCGTCCCGCCTGGACTTCACCCTGGAGGACTTCCTCCCGGCCTGGGAGGCCACCAAGCAGCTGCTGCCCGCCCTGCGCGAAAGCGAAATCGAGGACGGCTTCAACGGCATCTTCTCCTTCACCCCTGACGGCGGCTCCCTGGTGGGCGAGTCCAAGGAACTGGACGGCTTCTTCGTTGCCGAAGCCGTGTGGGTTACCCACTCCGCCGGCATTGCCCGCGCCGTGGCCGAGTTGCTGACCACCGGCAAGTCCTCCATCGACCTGGGCGACTGCGACATCCACCGTTTCGAGGACGTCCAGCTGACCCCTGAATACGTCAGCGAAACCTCGCAGCAGAACTTCGTGGAAATCTACGACGTTCTGCACCCGCTCCAGCCCAAGCTGTCCCCGCGAAACCTGCGCGTCAGCCCCTTCCACGCCCGGCACAAGCAGTTGGGCGGCTACTTCCTGGAAGGCGGCGGCTGGGAACGCCCCTACTGGTTCGAGGCCAACGCTGAACTGCTCAAGGAGATGCCGGCAGACTGGCAGCCGCCGGCACGCGATGCCTGGTCCGGCATGTTCAGCTCCCCCATCGCCGCTGCCGAGGCCTGGAAGACGCGTACCGCCGTCGCCATGTACGACATGACGCCGCTCAAGCGCCTTGAGGTCTCCGGCCCGGGCGCCCTGAAGCTGCTGCAGGAACTGACAACTGCGGAAATGAACAAGAAGCCCGGAGCCGTCACCTACACGCTCCTGCTGGACGAGCAGGGCGGTGTGCGAAGCGACATCACCGTGGCCCGCCTGAGCGAGGACACGTTCCAGCTGGGCGCCAACGGCAACATCGACACCGCCTACTTCGATAGGGCAGCACGGCACCAGACCGCAAACGGCACCGCCGAAGACTGGGTCCAGGTGCGCGACACCACCGGCGGCACCTGCTGCATCGGCCTCTGGGGCCCGCTCGCCCGTGAGGTGGTGGGCGCGGTCAGCAGCGACGACTTCACCAACGACGGCCTGAAGTACTTCCGGTCCAAGCAGGTTGTCATCGGCGGCGTCCCGGTCACCGCCATGCGGCTGTCCTACGTCGGCGAGCTCGGCTGGGAGCTGTACACCAGCGCAGACAACGGCCAGCGCCTCTGGGATGCGCTGTGGAAGGCCGGCCAGCCCTTCGGCATCATCGCCGCAGGCCGCGCCGCTTTCAGCTCGCTCCGCCTGGAGAAGGGCTACCGCTCCTGGGGCACGGACATGACCACCGAGCACGATCCGTTCGAGGCGGGCCTGGGCTTCGCCGTCAAGATGGCCAAGGAGAACTTCGTCGGCAAGGCCGCCCTGGAGGGACGCTCGGAGGAAACGTCGGCGCGGCGCCTGCGCTGCCTGACGGTCGACGACGGCCGCAGCATTGTGCTGGGCAAGGAACCGGTGTTCTACAAGGACCAGGCGGTGGGTTACGTCACCAGCGCAGCTTACGGATACACGGTGGCCAAGCCCATTGCCTACGCCTACCTTCCCGCCGAGGTATCGGTGGGCGACTCGGTGGAAATCGAGTACTTTGGCCGCCGCATCGTTGCCACGGTGACGCAGGATCCGCTGTACGATCCCACGATGTCCCGGCTGCGCGGCTGACCATGGCCGAACAGCAAGCGGACAGCGCAGGTTCCCCCGGCCCGGCGTCGATAGGCGCAGAGACCATCAGCGGCTACCTCGCCCGGCTCGCCTCCCGGCAGCCGACTCCCGGGGGCGGTGCCGCTGCGGCCCTGCATGCTGCGCAGGGCGCCGCCCTGGTGGCCATGGTGGCCCGGTACACCACGGGTCCCAAGTATGCCGAACACGCGGCGCTGGTGGAGCGGATCACCAGCATCGCCGACGAACTCGCCACCGAAGCATTGCGGCTGGCGGATTCGGACGAGCAGGTATTCCAGGCGGTCATCGATTCCTACAAGCTCCCTGCCGACACGGAGGAACTGAAGGCTGCCAAGAGCGGTGCCATCCAGGCAGCCCTCGTCCAGGCTGCGCAGACCCCGGCACAGCTCATCAAACTCGCCGGTTCGGTGGTGCAACTCGCCACCGAACTGGGCGAGGTGGCAAACCCGAACGTCATCAGCGACGTCGCAGCAGCGGCGGATGCCGCCCGGGCCGCCGCAACCACCGCCAGGGTGAACATCGACATCAACCTCGTGGCCATCAAGGACCCGTCCGTCAGGTCGCTGCTGGCAGACCAGACGGATGGCCTCGCGGACAAGGTTGTTGCGGCAGCGGACAGCCTCGCGGCCCGGGTACGGGAAAGGATCCTTGGATGAGCACCTCGACCACCACAACACTGTCCGGAAAAGCGCTGGCCGGAGTCATCCGGCAACGCGCCCAGGATGAGGCCCGGGAACTCGAGCGGGACGGTGCGCATCCCTCCCTCGCCGTGGTCATCGCCACGGACGACGAGTCAACGCACTGGTATGTCCGCTCCATCGAACGGGCGGCCGAAGCGGCGGGCATCGGCTGCCGCATCATCGACCTCGGGCACGATGCCACCGAGCAGGTGCTGGCCAACGTCCTGCGGGACCTCAGCGCGGAGCCCTCGGTCCACGGGATCATCCTGCAGACGCCACTGCCGGCAGGAGTCCGGACCGATGCCCTGGTGGGCCTGATCCTGCCGGAGAAGGACATTGACGGCGCCAATCCGCTCAGCCTCGGCCGGCTTGCCGTGGGGCAGCCGGCCTTCGCACCCGCCACCGCCCGCGCCGTAGTCGAAATCCTCGACCACTACGACGTCCCCGTTGCGGGCCGCAGCGTGGCCGTGGTGGGCCGGTCCGCCGTCGTGGGCAAACCCCTGGCGCTGCTGCTGCTGGAACGCGACGCGGCCATCACCGTGTGCCACTCCCGTTCCGGCCCGCTGGAACGGCACACCAGGCAGGCGGACATTGTGGTGGTGGCCGCCGGAAGGACGGGACTGGTGAACGGCAGCCACATCTCGCCGGACACCGTTGTGGTGGACGTTGGCACCAACGTCCTCCCGGACGGCTCCCTGGTGGGCGATGTGGACGGGGCAAGCGTGAACGGCATCGCCGCCGCGCTGACCCCGGTCCCCGGCGGCGTCGGCTCGGTGACCACCGCGCTGTTGCTGCTGCACACGGTGGAGGCTGCCCGGCAGCAGTCGCCGGCCCAGCTTCTGGAAAACGCCTAGCGTTCAAAAAAGTGTGGACACGGCTCCACCACTGACCTAACATAACTGATATATCTTTAGTCGCAAGAATGAGATATCAGTCGCCCGTTGCTCGTAGACGGTGCTTCGATGGCCTGAAACCTGGGGAGGTATTCCTCGTCGAAGCACCGCTTACGGGCAACGGGCGTTTTCGCTTCAACTCCGCAAGGGGCATCCATGATGACGTTCACGCCCATCGCAGATCCCACGTCCCCAATGGCGGGGACCGGACTGCACTCGATCGATTGGCCGGAAGCCAGGCGCCTGGCCTACGACTGCGCAGGACCCCTCCCCTCCGTTCACGTTCCGCTCCATCAAGCGGCCGGGCGAACCCTTTCCAGCCCGGTGACCGCGTTGCAGGACCTGCCCCACTACGCCTCGTCGGCAATGGACGGCTGGGCACTGAACGGGGACGGCCCCTGGCTGCTGGCCGGCGGGCAGCAACCACTGGCGCCGGGCACGGCAGCCGTCATCGCCACCGGCGGCCTGGTTCCGGACGGCGCAACAGCGGTCCTCCGCAAGGAAAGCGGCCTGGTGGGTGAGGACGGGACGGGGTGCCCCGTCCTTAACGTCCGCGCCGACGCAAAGCCGGGCGAACCCCGGCGGGGCCAGCACGTGCGCCCTGCGGGGACCGAGGCGCTGGCCGGCGAAACCCTGATCCCCGCAGGCACCGTCCTCAACCCCGCGCACCTGGCCCTTGCTGCCGTGGCCGGCCATGACCAGGTGGAAGTGCAGTCACAACCTGTGGTTTCCGTCGTCCTGACCGGCTCCGAGGTAGTGACGTCAGGCATTCCTGCCCCCGGGAACGTCCGGGACACCTTCGGACCGCAGTTGGGCACCGTCATCTCCCAGCTGGGCGGCATACCGGGCCGGTTCACCCGCATTGGCGACTCGTTCGATGCATGGCTGGCGGCGCTGGAGGGTTCAGGTCCGGATTCGGCATCGCGGGCCGACGTCGTCATCACCACCGGAGGAACCGGCAAGTCAGGCACCGACCACTTCCGGGACGCGATGGCCGCGCTGGGCGGGCGCCTGCTGCTGGACGGAGTCGCCATGCGCCCCGGACACCCCGCGGTCCTGGCCGAACTGCCCGACGGCCGTTTCGCCGTCGGACTCCCCGGAAATCCCCTGGCCGCCATGATGGCCCTGGCCACCATCGGCGCCCCCTTACTGGCTGCCCTGGGAAACCAGCCCCTGCCTCAGGTCCGGCATGCCGCCTCCGGCAATGACTTCGGTCCCGACGGTGGCTGCACCGACGGGAAAGGACGGACGCGGCTCATCCCGTGCAGGTTCCTGTCCGGACTGGCCTTTCCCGTGGACCACACCGGCCCGGGCATGATGCGCGGCCTGGCGTGGGCTGAGGGCGTCATGGTTGTCCCTCCCGGCGGCGTCGAATCGGGTCAATCCGTGGCGGTACTGCCGCTTCCCTGGACCCCGGCGGCTGCAGCCACCACGGTGGCCACCGGCGCTGTAAGGAGCGCGCCTTGGCACGCATGACGCAGCGCCGCAAGATCCACCGCTTCCAGCTGGACGGCCAGGGCACCGAATATCCGGTCCGGTTCAGGGAGGATGTGGTCGCCGCCGAAGAGCCGCTGGAGATCCGGCTGGGCGGCCGTTCGTTCGCCGTCACCATGAGGACGCCGGGCGACGACTTCGACCTCGTGGCCGGCTTCCTCGTCTCCGAAGGTGTTATCCGGGACGGATCCGAGCTGGTCTCCCTGCGCTTCTGCGCCGGCGGTCCCGACGAGGTCCAGACCGTCAACGTCGTGGACGCCCAGCTGCGTCCGGACGTGCCCCTGCCCGAAACGATGCGGCACGTCTACACCTCCAGCTCGTGCGGCATCTGCGGAACGGAGTCCATAGAAGCGGTGCGGAAAACCCTGCACTACGATCCCTCCGTGGACCCGCTGAAGGTACCTGTCGACGCAATCGCGGCCCTCCCGGACAAACTCCGGGAAGCCCAGGCCGTGTTCGACAAGACGGGCGGTGTCCACGCTGCCGGCCTCTTCCGGCTGGGTGATGGCGAGCCTGAGCTGCTGTGCCTGCGCGAGGACGTGGGCCGGCACAATGCCGTGGACAAGGTGGTGGGATGGGCCCTCCGGCAAGGCCTGCTGCCCCTGCGCGGCACGGTGCTGCAGGTGTCCGGCCGGGCGTCGTTTGAACTCGTCCAGAAGGCCGCACTGGCCGGTATTCCAGTGCTCTCCGCGGTGAGCGCCCCGTCGAGCCTGGCCATCGACCTGGCGGTCGAAACCGGCCTGACGCTCGTGGGGTTCAGCAGGGGCCACAGCCTGAACGCCTACGCGGGCCGGGACCGGCTGGTCCGGCCCCGCGCCGTAACAGAAGACCTTCTCCAGGCAGGTGCCGCCCGGCAGGGCTAGCGCCCCGCGGCGCCAATTCGGGCCGGTCACTCCCCCGTAGCCAGGGGCTTGATTCGTGCTGCCCATTTTTGGGGCGCGCGCCGGTGCTGAACTCCGCAATTGCCGGCCGACATGTTCTTGACAACAGCTGTGACCTGGCGCACTGTTTTGTTGCATAACACGAAGCTTGTTGATCATCCCGGAACGAAAGCCTTCTCGAATGCGCGTACCCCCTGTTTCCGCGGCACATCCGCCGCGGCACCCGGGACGCGATCAATCACAACGAGAACCCGACCTGCGGTGGCCGCTGGTGGAGGACCCTGTCCCCCACGCCGCTCCCGCTGCGGCGAGCAGCCCGCTGCCGCAACAAAAACCCGAAGGAACTGTTGATGACAATCCAAGGTGGCAGCACCATCGATCAAACCAGAGCAGAAGCAACCAGCTCCGCGTTCAAACGCCGCTTCATGATTCGGCTCGTCGCTGTTTTCATCGGCGGGATGTTCCTTGACGGTTACATCCTCGGAATCATCGGTCCCGTCACCGGACTGATGCGGTCAGACCTTCAGCTCGACGCACTGTCCCTGGGCATGATCGCGGCCGGCCCGCTGGTCGGCATATTCGTCGGCTCCCCGCTGGCCGGCTGGGCTGCTGACAGGTTCGGACGCAAACCCATGTTCCTCGTGGACATGGGCCTGTTCCTGGCCGCCTCAGCGGCACAGTTCTTCGTAACCTCCGGCGACGGAGCCGTGATCCAGCTGGCCATCATCCGGTTCTTCATGGGCGTCGCGATCGGCGGCGAATACTCAATTGGCGGCCCCTTGCTGTCAGAGTTCTCCCCGCCAAAGCTCCGCGGCCGGCTGCTCGGACTGACCCTGGTGGCCTGGTACGTCGGCTTCATGATGGCGTTCATCATCGGCACGCTCCTGCACGACGCCGGCGCACCATGGCGCCTCGTCCTCGGCACCAGCACGATCATCGCAGCCGTCCTGTTCGTCGCCCGTATCGGCCTCCCCGAATCGCCCAGCTGGCTGATTACGAAGGGACGGCGTGAGGAGGCACTCTCGATTGCGCACCGGTACGTCGAATCGCGCCAGATGCACGAGAGCATCACCGAAGAGATAGATCTCAGGATGATCCAGGAAGCCCAGGCCGCGAAGAGCCGGAGCAAAATCAAGACCGCCTCCGTGGGGATGCTGTTCTCGAAGCAGTACTGGCGCACCACCCTCTTCACCTCAGGTTTCTGGTTCTGCGCCGTCACCCCGTACTTCGCCATCGCAACCTTTGCCGATGAGGTGCTCAACCAATTCGGCTTCGGCGGCGGCTGGGCCGGTGGAGTGGGCCTGTCCGCCCTTGCAACCGCGGGTGTTGTCACCTCGGTGCTCCTGATTGACAGGCTCGGCCGCCGGATCCTGACCGTGCCCGGGCAGTGGCTCTGCGCAGGCATCCTGCTGGTCATCGGCGTCTGGGCGGACGCACCGGCGATCCTCATACTCGTCCTGTTTTTCGCGTTCTCCTTCTTCAATGCCGGCTACACCACGATGACCCAGGTCTATCCTTCCGAGGTATTCCCCGGCCACCTGCGCGGCATCGGAACGGGCTTCGCTGCCGCCTTCAGCCGCATCGGCGCCGCACTCGGCACCTTTGCCCTGCCGTGGGCAATCAGCAACATCGGGATGGGCCCAAGCATGGTGGTAGCCGCCGCCGTCGCGCTGCTCGGCGCCGCCCTCTCGCAATGGCTTGCACCGGAGACGAAGGGGCGCACCCTCGCCGAGATCTCGGCGGACTTCTCCCACTGACCCTGGACTGCCCGAAACGGCCCGGGGGATGACCGGACCGTAAAGAAGTGAGGCCTTCGCCGCGTTTGCGGCGGGGGCCTTCTTCCTTGCCCCCCCGACATACTCCTGCCCGCTCCGCAACAAAGCAGGCAGCCCCTTGACATCTGATGTGAGCTGCGCCACCGTGTTGCATATGGTGATGTGCGTTGCTCATAGCGAAGCGACAGCGCAGCTCCCACTCAACACCGCCAACCAGGAGAACCACACGCCATGACCGCATCGCCCCGCGTCGTCATCATCGGAGCCGGCATCGTCGGCACGAACCTCGCCGACGAACTCGCCAGCCGCGGCTGGAACAACATCACCGTGGTGGAACAGGGACCGCTTGAACTCGCCGGCGGTTCCACTTCCCACGCTCCTGGCCTGGTGTTCCAGACCAATCCGTCCAAGACGATGACCGAGTTCGCCACCTACACGGTGAACAAGCTGCTCTCCCTGAGCGCTGACGGCGTCTCCTGCTTCAACCAGGTGGGCGGCCTAGAACTGGCCACCACGGAGGCCCGCCTTGAGGACCTCAAGCGAAAGCTTGGCTACGCCACCTCCTGGGGTGTTGACGGCCGCATCATCGACGCCGATGAATGCGAGAAGCACTGGCCGCTGCTCAACTCCGGTTCTTTGGCCGACGGCCGCCAGGTCCTGGGCGGACTGTTCGTTCCATCCGACGGCCTCGCCTCGGCGGCGCGCGCCGTCCAGCTCCTCATCGCCAAGGCCCGCGCGGCAGGGGTGACCTTCCGCGGCTCCACCACCGTGACCGGCGTCGAGCAGGCAGGCGGCAAGGTGACCGGCGTGCAGACGCCCGACGGCGTGATCCCGGCGGACATCGTGGTCTCCTGCGCCGGGTTCTGGGGCCGTGAACTGGGCAAGATGGTGGGCCTCAGCGTGCCGCTGCTGCCCCTGGCCCACCAATACGTGAAGACCACCCCGGTGGACGCGCTCAATGGCATCAACGACCTGCCCAACGGTGCCAGCAAGCCCATCCTGCGCTACCAGGACCGCGACCTCTACTTCAGGGAGCACGGCAACCGGATCGGCATCGGCAGCTACGCCCACAAGCCCATGCCGGTGGACATGGACCGGCTGCCCCGGGTTGGCGCGGACGAGATGTCCGACCACCGCATGCCGTCCCGGCTCGAATTCACCCTGGAGGACTTCGCCCCGGCCTGGGAGGACTGCCAGGACCTGCTGCCGGCACTTCACCAGGCCCAGATCAACGATGCGTTCAACGGCATCTTCTCCTTCACCCCGGACGGCGGCCCCCTCATGGGCGAGGCACCGGACCTGTCCGGCTTCTTCGTGGCCGAGGCCGTCTGGGTCACCCACTCCGCCGGCGTGGCCAAAGCCATGGCCGAACTCCTGGTCACCGGACACCCGGAGACCGACCTGCACGGCTGCGAGCTCACCCGGTTCGAAAAGGTCCAGACCTCCGATTCCTACGTCAGCGAAACCTCGCAGCAGAACTTCGTGGAGATCTACGACGTCCTGCACCCGCTGCAGCCCCGCGAATCCCCGCGCGACCTGCGCGTCAGCCCGTTCAACGTGCGGCAGAGGGAACTGGGTGCGTTCTTCCTGGAATCCGCCGCCTGGGAGCGCCCGCACTGGTTCGAAGCCAACCGCGGGCTCCTGGCGGAGCTGCCTGAGGAATGGCGTGCGCCCGAACGCGACGAGTGGGCCGCCATGTTCCACTCCCCCATCTCCGCCGCCGAAGCGTGGAAGACGCGCACCGCCGTCGGGCTCTACGACATGACGCCGCTGAAGCGGCTCTCCGTGACCGGCCCCGGGGCACAGGCGCTGCTGCACCGGCTCAGCACCGGCAACATCGCCAAGAAGCCCGGCGCCGTGACCTACTGCCTCCTGCTGGAGCACGACGGCGGCATCCGCAGTGACGTGACCGTCGCCAGGCTCAGCGAGGAGGAGTTGCAGCTGGGCGTCAACAGCAACGTTGACTTTGACTACCTCCGCGTGGAGGCCCGCCGGCAGTCGGCTGCGGATCCGGCCCAGTGGGCGCACGTCACGGACATCACCGGCAGCACCTGCTGCATCGGCCTGTGGGGCCCGCTGGCCCGCGAGGTGATGGGCAAGGTCAGCGAGGACGACCTGACCAACGACGGCCTGAAGTACTTCCGGACCAAGGAGATCACGGTAGGCGGCATCCCCGTCACCGCCATGCGCCTCTCCTACGTCGGCGAACTCGGCTGGGAGCTCTACACCACCGCCGAGTATGGCCTGAAGCTCTGGGACCTGCTGTTCGAGGCCGGCCAGGAGCACGGCATCGTCGCCGCCGGACGCGGCGCCTTCAACAGCATGCGGCTGGAGAAGGGCTACCGGCTCTGGGGCACCGACATGACCTCCGAGCACCACCCCTACGAGTCCGGCCTGGGCTTCTCCGTGGCCAAGGACAAGACCGGGTTCGTGGGCGCCGAGGCCCTTGCCCCGCGCAAGGAGCAGCCCGCCACCCGGGCCCTGCGCTGCCTGACGGTCGACGACGGCACGTCAGTGGTGCTCGGCAAGGAACCTGTCTACGTGGGCGGGGAAGCCGTCGGGTACGTCACCAGCGCCGCCTACGGCTACACCGTGCACAAGCCGATCGCCTACGCCTGGCTGCCTGCCGGCGTCGAAATCGGTGACGCCGTGGAAATCGAATACTTCGGCAAGCGTGTAGCGGCCACCGTCTCCGCTGAGCCCCTGGTGGACCCCGGCATGGAGCGTATCCGCGGCTGACAAAGCCTGCCAGCAGCAGAATGCCCCCGCTTCCTTCCGGAAGCGGGGGCATTTTTGCTGTGAACCTAGACGCTGCTCGCCTGCAGCGACGCGGACTCTTCAGCCACGGCCGCCTCGCCCTTATGCGGTTCAAAGCGGACGAACATGGCCTTGAAGCCGGGGGTGTTGGATTCGCGGGCCACGTTTTCCTTGTGGACCAGGGCGTTGGCTTCGGGGAAGTACGCCGCTGCGCAGCCCTTGGCGGTGGGGTAGGCCACCAGGCGGAACTTGTCCGCCCGGCGGTCAACCCCCTGGAAGGTGCTCACCACGTCCACGAGTTCCCGGTCCTGGAAGCCTTGCTCGGCGAGGTCCTCCGGGTGGATCAGGATGACGCGGCGGCCGCCGGAGACGCCGCGGTAACGGTCATCCAGGCCGTAGAACGTGGTGTTGTACTGGTCGTGGCTGCGGATGGTCTGCAGCACCAGGTGGCCGGCCGGCGGCGTCAGGTACTCCAGCGGGCTGACAGTGAACCGGCCACGGCCGATGTCCGTGGCGAAGGAGCGGGTGTCGCGCGGCGGGTTGGGCAGCACGAAGCCGTTCTTGGTCCGGACCCTGGCGTTGAAGTCCTCGAAACCGGGCAGGACGCGGGAGATGTGGTCGCGGATCACGTCGTAGTCCTCGGCCATGCCGCGCCAGTCAAC
This sequence comes from Pseudarthrobacter sp. NPDC059871, assembly GCF_042731175.1. Lineage (NCBI taxonomy): Bacteria > Bacillati > Actinomycetota > Actinomycetes > Micrococcales > Micrococcaceae > Pseudarthrobacter > Pseudarthrobacter sp. NPDC059871. The sequence continues at coordinate 260,758 of NZ_JBHWJV010000005.1, read as the reverse complement.
GGAGTGGTCCTTGCCGAAGGTGGCCCCTGCCATCCTCGCCACGATCACGGGTTCGGAGAGCAGGTGCTCGGACACCGGCGTGAGGCGGCCCTGGGTGGAATGGACCACGGACATGGAGTCCTCCACCGAGAGGAACTGCGCGCCCTTGGGGTGCTTGTCGTCCCTGTCCGTGCGGCCCAGCGTGGGCAGGATCAGCGAGGTGCGGCCGTGCACAATATGGGAGCGGTTGGGCTTGGTGGAGATATGAACGGTCAGGCCGATGCGCTGCATGCCGGCCTCCAGGGCCTCGGTGTCCGAGCAGGCGAGCGAGAAGTTGCCGCCCATCGAGACGAAGACGTCCACCTCGTCGCGGTCGAAGGCCTCCATGGACTCCACGGCGTCGTGGCCGTGGTGCCGCGGGGACGTAATCCCGAACTCGGCATCGAGGGCCGCGAGCAGCCATTCCTTGGGCTTTTCCCAGATGCCCATGGTCCGGTCGCCCTGGACGTTGGAGTGCCCGCGGACGGGGCACGCGCCCGCGCCGGGCTTGCCGAAGTTGCCCTGCAGCAGCAGGACGTTGACCATTTCCTTGATGGTGTCCACGGAGTGCGGCTGCTGGGTGACACCCAGCGCCCAGCAGAAGATGGACGCCTTGGAGGCCAGCAGCATCCCTGCCACCTTTTCGATCTGCGCCCGGTCCAGGCCGGTGGCCTTCTCCGTCTCGTCCCAGTCCAGGGTGCGGCGGGCGTCGCGGTAGGCGTCGAACCCGTCAGTCTGCGCGGCGATGAAGGAATGGTCGACGACGGTTCCCGGGTTCTTCTCCTCGGCCTCCAGCAGCAGGTGGCCGAGCGCCTGGAACAGGGCCAGGTCCCCACCCACCTTGATCTGCAGGTACTCGTCGGCCAGCGGCGTGCCGCCGCCCACCACGCCGGACACCGTCTGGGGATCCCGGAAGTTGAACAGGCCGGCCTCGGGCAGCGGGTTCACGGCCACCACCTTGCCGCCCTTGTCCTTGCACTCCTTGAGGGCAGAGAGCATGCGCGGGTGGTTGGTGCCCGGGTTCTGGCCCACCACGAAGATGAGTTCGGAGTCGTGGATGTCGTCCAGGGACACCGTGCCCTTGCCGATGCCGATGGTCGGGTTCAGCGCGGAGCCGGAGGACTCGTGGCACATGTTGGAGCAGTCCGGAAGGTTGTTGGTGCCCAGGGCCCGCGCGAACAGCTGGTACATGAAAGCGGTCTCGTTGGCGGTGCGGCCTGAGGTGTAGAAAACGGAACGGTCCGGCGTGGTGGCACGGATGTGCTCACCGATCAGCTCAAACGCTTCATTCCAGGAGATGGGCGAATAGTGCGTCTCGCCTTCCCGGATCACCACGGGTTCGCTGAGCCGGCCCTGGTTCCCCAGCCAGTATTCGGTCTTCTCCGACAGTTCAGCAATGGAGTGCTTGGCCCAGAACTCGGCGCCCACGGTGCGGAGGGTGTTCTCCTCGGCCACGGCCTTGGCGCCGTTCTCGCAGAACTCGGCAGCCTTGCGCTTCTTGTCCGATTCAGGCCACGCGCAGCCCGGGCAGTCGAAGCCGCCGCGCTGGTTCAACCGCAGCAGGGACTGCGCCGTCCGGGTCACGCCCGCCTGTGCCACCGCACGCTCCAGCGCCACCATGACGGCCTTGACGCCCGCTGCTTCGGCTTTGGGCTTGTGGACCTCAAGCAGGTCCTCGTTGATGTCCGCCACCGGGGCGGGCTGCTTACCGAACTTCATCGTTCCAACTTCCTTACCGGCATATGTTGATCAATCGCTGATGGAGGCGTGCCGGGGGTTTTCCGGCACGCCTCCACTGCGCGCTCTTCTGGACTGCGCCTACTCCGCGATCTTGGCCAGGGTTTCCTGTTCGGCAGCGATGGTGGTGTTGTCACCGTGGCCGGTGCGCACCACCGTTTCGGCCGGCAGGGTCAGCAGCCGTTCGCGGATGGAGGTGAGGATGGTGGGGTAGTCGCTGTACGAGCGGCCGGTGGCACCCGGTCCGCCGTTGAACAGGGTGTCCCCCGTGAAAACTGTGCCTTCGCTCGCCAGGTAGAAGCACGTGGATCCCGGCGAGTGGCCCGGCGTGTGGATGGCCTTAAGCACCGCGCCGCCCACTTCGAACTCCTCACCGTCCACGTGGTACTGGTCCGGGGTGGCGTCCGGGTATTCCTGTTCCCAGAGGACCAGGTCCTCCCGGTTCAGGATGATCGGTGCGCCAACGGCTTCGGCGACCTCGCGGGCAGCGCCGATGTGGTCGTTGTGCGCGTGCGTGAGCAGGATGGCCTTGACCGTGCGGCCCTTGACCTGGTTGATGATCGCCGCGGCGTCATGTGGGGAATCGATGATCACGCATTCGGTGCCGTTGCCCACGATCCAGACGTTGTTGTCCACGTCCCAGGTGCCGCCGTCGAGCGAAAACGTGCCCGAGGTGACCAGGTTCTCGATGGTGACGCTCATGCGGCGGCCCCCGCGATTTCGGTACCGGCCTGGATTTCGACGACGGAGCGCAGGACCTTGCCCTCGTGCATCTTGCCGAAGGCCCCCTCCACCTGGTCGATGGTGATCCGCTCGGACACGAACGCGTCCAGGTCCAGGTTGCCCTGCTTGTAGTGGGACACGAGCATGGGGAAGTCGCGGGAGGGCAGGCAGTCGCCGTACCAGGAGGACTTCAGGGATCCGCCGCGGCCAAAGACATCCAGCAGCGGCAGTTCCAGCTGCATCTCCGGCGTCGGAACGCCCACCAGGACCACGCGGCCGGCGAGGTCGCGGGCGTAGAAGGCCTGTTTGAAGGTTTCGGGACGGCCGACGGCGTCAATCACCACGTCCGCTCCGTTGCCTCCGGTGAGGGCCTGGATGGCCGCCACGGCGTCTTCCTGCTTGGAGTTGACGCCATGGGTGGCGCCGAGGTTCTTGGCCATGTCGATCTTGTTGTCGTCGATGTCCACGGCGATGATCGTCGTAGCGCCGGCGAGCTTGGCCCCGGCGATCGCCGCGATGCCCACGCCGCCGCAGCCGATCACGGCCACGGATTCGCCGCGCTTGACCTCACCGGTGTTGATGGCGGCGCCGATGCCGGCCATCACGCCGCAGCCCAGCAGGCCCACAGCGGCAGCATCAGCCTCGGGATCCACCTTGGTGCACTGCCCGGCGGCAACGAGCGTCTTTTCAGCGAACGCGCCGATGCCCAGCGCGGGAGACAGCTCGGTGCCGTCCTCAAGGGTCATCTTCTGGGTGGCGTTGGCGGTATTGAAGCAGTACTGGGGCTGGCCCTTGGCACAGGCGCGGCACTGGCCGCACACCGCACGCCAGTTCAGGATCACACGGTCACCCGGCGCCACCTCCGTGACGCCCTCGCCCACGGCGCTGACCACGCCGGTGGCCTCGTGGCCCAGCAGGTAGGGGAAATCATCGCCAATGCCGCCCTGCTTGTAGTGCAGGTCGGTGTGGCACACACCGCAGGTCAGGATGTCCACCAACGCCTCGCCCGGGCCCGGATCCGGGACCAGGATGGTTTCCAGTGACACCGGAGCGTCCTTCTCACGGGCAATGACAGCTTGAACTTTGTGAACCATGGTTCTGTGTTCCTTTCCTGGATCCGGCCGGATCCGGTGAGTCGGCACCAGTTGCCAATCTAGCCGACACGGCAGGGTGGCTGCCCGCCGGCGACTTAGTCGGCATGCGCCGGGTGCATTGCGCATTACACAACACGGCGCACATAGTGCTACTAGAGAATATGACAGCGGCCACAGTTGGTGTCAATAGATATATCAGTCATACCGCTGGGCGGACAGTGCCGGGCCTCCCTCCCGGCGCGCTGCTTACCGGCGCCGGGCCTCCCAGCTCCGTGGCTGCATTACGCGCACCAAATCTCCGGCAGTAGGCTGGATGGCATGTCTTCGAACCAACCCCCCGCCGAGCGGCGCGAGGTAACCGTCCGCCGGGCCCCCAAATTCGTACCATTCCTGGTGCTGGGCGCACTGGTGGGCTTCGCTGCAGCTGCAATCGCGGCGTTCGGGGTTCCCGCGGATGAGGACTTCGATCCGGGCGCGGTTTTCGGCTTCCTCATGATCACGTTCGGCGCCGCCGGAGCCGTCCTTGGTGCGGTCCTGGCGCTGATCCTCGACCGCCGGAGCGTCCGCAGGCAGCAGCGCGTCGTCGTCGAATCCGTTCCGGACTCAGAACCGGACACCGACCCGCAGCCGTGACCCCCGCCACCGGCAGCACGCCCCGGCAACCGGGCGCGTGACGCTGCCGGGTCACAAAGGGGAGCGGGAAAAAGTCCTACCCCATGTCGTGCGATAATCGATCAGTGGCACGCGGCGATGGAAAACTTTCCCATGATCTTCTTCCCGGCGAAAAAGGCCCGCAGGACGCCTGTGGCGTCTTCGGCGTCTGGGCTCCCGGTGAAGAAGTAGCAAAACTAACCTATTACGGGCTGTACGCACTGCAGCACCGTGGCCAGGAGTCGGCTGGTATCGCTACCAGTGACGGCAAACGGATCAATGTCTACAAGGACATGGGGCTGGTGTCCCAGGTCTTCGACGAGACAACCCTGAACACCCTCACCGGGCACCTGGCCGTGGGGCACTGCCGTTACTCCACCACCGGAGCCAGTCACTGGGCCAACGCCCAGCCCACCCTCGGCGCCACTTCCACCGGCACCGTGGCCCTGGCGCACAACGGCAACCTGACCAACACCGCCGAGCTCAACGCCATGATCACTGAACGCAACGGCGGCCAGCTCACCGGCGAAATGAAGCAGGGCAACACCTCGGACACCGCCCTGGTCACGGCCCTCCTTGAAGGCGAGCCCGGCAAGACCCTCGAGGAAACCGCCACCGAACTGCTGCCCAAGATCAAGGGCGGCTTCTGCTTCGTCTTCATGGACGAAGGCACTCTCTACGCGGCCCGCGACACCTATGGCATCCGCCCGCTGGTCCTTGGCCGGCTGGAACGCGGCTGGGTAGTGGCCTCCGAGCAGTCCGCCCTGGCCACCGTTGGCGCCAGCTTCATCCGCGAGATCGAGCCCGGCGAATTCATTGCCATCGACGAAGAAGGCGTGCGCTCCAAGAAGTTCGCTGAGCCCACTCCGGCCGGCTGCGTATTCGAGTACGTGTACCTCGCCCGTCCGGACGCCGCGATTGCCGGCCGTTCCGTCTACGAATCCCGCGTGGAAATGGGCCGCCAGCTGGCCCGCGAAAACACCCACGAAGCGGACATCGTCATCCCCGTCCCGGAGTCCGGCACCCCCGCTGCCGTGGGATATGCCGAAGAATCCGGCATTCCGTTCGCACACGGCTTCGTCAAGAACTCCTACGTGGGCCGCACCTTCATCCAGCCTTCGCAGACGCTGCGCCAGCTGGGTATCCGGCTCAAGCTCAACGCCCTTGAGTCCGTGATCCGCGGCAAGCGCGTGGTGGTGGTGGACGATTCGATCGTCCGTGGCAACACCCAGCGGGCCATCGTCAGGATGCTCCGCGAGGCTGGCGCTGCTTCCGTGCACGTCAAGATTTCCTCCCCGCCCGTCCAGTGGCCGTGCTTCTATGGCATCGACTTCGCCTCCCGTGCGGAGCTCATCGCCAACGGCGCCACCATCGAGGAAATCTCCCAGGCCATCGGCGCCGATTCGCTGGCCTACATTTCCGAAGACGGCATGATCGACGCCACCCGCCAGCCCCGGGAACGCCTCTGCACCGCGTGCTTCACGGGCAAGTACCCGATTGCCCTGCCGGGTGCCGACAAGCTGGGCAAGAACCTCCTGGAACGCACCGACCTTGTCGGAAAGCCTGGCGGCCTGGCGCCGTCGCCGTCCGCCTTGCCGGGCGAAACCGCAGCCCTCGCCGTTGACTCGGACGAGGACCCTGCCGAAAAGGCCGGCGCTACCGGCTGCGATCCCGGTCCGGACTCCGAGTTTGAAAACCTGCTGACCGACGCCGACATGGTGCCAGACGTACACGCCGCCGCAGGCACTGACAAGAAAGAGTCCGTATGACTTCCGCAAACACCGCCGCCGGTTCCGCATCAGAGAAGGCAGGCATCACGTACGCCTCCGCGGGCGTCGATGTCGAAGCCGGCGACCGCGCCGTCGAGCTCATGAAGGGCGCCATCAAGGCGACCCACAACCCGTCGGTGATCGGCGGGGTGGGCGGCTTCGCCGGCCTCTACGACGTCTCGAAGCTGCTGACGTACAGGAAGCCGCTGCTTGCCACCTCCACGGATGGTGTGGGTACGAAGGTTGCCATCGCCCAGGCCATGGATATCCACGACACCATCGGCTTCGACCTCGTCGGCATGGTGGTGGACGACATCGTCGTGGTGGGCGCCGAGCCGCTCTTTATGACCGACTACATCGCCTGCGGCAAGGTGGTTCCCGAGCGCATCGCCGGCATTGTGCGCGGCATCGCTGCCGCCTGCTCCGTGGCCGGTACCGCCCTGGTGGGCGGCGAAACCGCGGAACACCCCGGCCTGCTGGGCGAGCACGAATACGACGTTGCCGGTGCAGCCACGGGCGTCGTCGAAGCAGATGCCCTCCTCGGACCGGACCGCGTCCGCGCGGGCGACGTTGTGATCGGCATGGCCTCCTCCGGCCTGCACTCCAACGGCTACTCGCTGGTCCGCCGCGTGATCAACCACGCCGGCTGGGCCTTGGACCGCCAGGTCTCCGAGCTGGGCCGCACCCTGGGTGAAGAACTGCTCGAACCGACCCGCGTCTACGCCGCCGACTGCCTGGACCTGGCCCGCACCTTCCCGGTCACCGGCGCTGCAGCGGTCCACGGCTTCAGCCACGTGACCGGTGGCGGCCTCGCCGCCAACCTGGCCCGGGTCCTGCCGCAGGGCCTCGTGGCCACCGTGGACCGCGCCACCTGGGAACTGCCGGCCATCTTCAACCTCGTATCCGAACTCGGCAACGTGCCGCTGGCCGATCTGGAACGCACCCTGAACCTGGGCGTGGGAATGGTGGCCATCGTCTCCCCCGAAGCAGCGGATGCCGCCGTCGCGCGTTTGAACGAACGTGGGCTGCCGTCATGGGTGATGGGCACCGTCGCCGCAGACTCGGATTCCATCCTGAAGTCCGGCCCGGACTACGTCCAGGGCGCCAAGGGCGTGGACGGCGGCGCAGTCCGCATGGTCAACGCCTACGCCTAAATCCCCCATCGAGTGCTCCGTACCTGCCCTTGAAGCCTCAAACGGCAGTTACGGAGCACTTGATGCGTTAAGAGGCGCTTTAGACCTCCAGCAGGCTGAATTCGCCGCCCTGCGGGTCGCGGATGGTGGCCGGGCCCTCGCCGGAGCCGTCGTCCGGTTCCACGAGGACTTCGCCGCCCGAATCCCTGACCGCCTGCACGGCGGCGCTGAGGTCCGCCACGCCAAAGTAGATCTGCCAGCCGGCCGGTCCCTCGTCCGGCGCCACCCCGGCCACCTCCGTGCCGTCCAGCATCAGTGTGCTGTACGTGCCGCCGTCGTCCTGCGGGTACTCCGTGACGTCATGCCCAAACAGGTGCTGGAAGAAACCGATGGCGGCCTGGGGCTCAGGGGTGAGCAGCTCGGCCCAGGACAGTGCACCGGGCCCGTTGTACCGTCCTGAGCCGCGGTGTGTTCCGGGCTGCCACACTCCGGTGGTGCCGCCGCCCGGCGGGTCCACGAAAACCATGGTGCCGGTGTCCCCCACCTCTTCGGGACCGAACTGCACGGCACCGCCGGCGTGGACCGCTTCGCTGGCTATGCTGCGCGCGTCCTCCGCGGCCAGGTAGACGTTCCACTGGGCAGCCGAACCAGGCGCCTGCATGGGGCTCTGCGGCGCGATGGTGGCCACCACGTCGTCGCCCAGGAAGGCCATCGCGTAGCTGCGGCCGTCAGGAGTTGGGTGGTCCTCGAAACGCCACCCGAACACCGCTGCGTAGAACTTCTTGGCGGCCCCGACGTCCGGCGTCTGAACGTCAGCCCAGCACGGGGCACCCTGCGGGTAGGTGTTTACAGTTGGCATGGGACCAACGGTACACGGACGCCGGTGGGAAGCCCCGGCCGCTTTCCACGCAGTGTCCGGTCGGTATGCCGTGGTATCGAACGGCAATCCCGGCGAGTGGCAGAGGAATAGTAATTGATGACGACGACGGAAAGGCCCGCGGGCACGCACTGTGAAGAGGCGTACCCAAACGGGCCTTGTGACCGAGGTCAGCAATAATGGTGCTGCAAAAGAATTCGCTCAGCGGTGGCGACTAGCCGATGCGACGGGTGTCTACCTCGTCGTCGTCATCTTCCAAATCATCCGCGTACTTATCCACATAAGCCGAATAGTCCGGTTCCACCGGCTCATTGGCGTAATGGCTCGTTGCACGACTGCCTGGGCCCGTCAGCTCACGCTGAAGTGCCGAGTAGTCAGTGTTCGGGGAATAGTACTTAATATCCCGAGCCTGCTTGGTAGCTTTTGCCTTTTGACGGCCGCGCCCCATGGCGTGACCCCCTTTTGTACTTGGACCGGAGGTGGTCACCTTGGCTATCGGTGAGGCCCCGGAATGTTTGGTCAATTTGTCGTACACCTAGATTACATGCTTTCTGCGGCCCCTGCTTGCCGCCCGACGCGCTCCCGTGGGCGTTTGGGTTACCATTCCCCGGTCCGCCCGCGGGTTTCCGGGTTTTTTCTTCGGTAGAGTCGCTTCAGGCAGCTGCCAAAACCTTTCGGACAGCGGGTTTTTGCAGTACTGACGCGACGACAACGCAGGAGGATGCAGCCGTGAACCCCCAGGACGTCCCGCCGAAACCAGCCTCCCCGCCAACGGCCGGCATTCCCCGGGTAGACGCCGCCCCCGCTCCGGCATCCGTGACGTGGCCCGCGCAGCCTGCCGAACCCGGACACTCGGCCTCCGGAGCCGCCGACTCCACCCCCTCCGGCGCCACCGCTCCCAACCGGGCACCCAGGGCGAAGGCCCTGTGGAAGACACTCTTCGCCGTCGTACTGATTGCCGTGGTGGGCGGCCTCGTGTGGCTGGGCCTGTGGCTCAACTCTGGTGCGGCTTCCCAGGAGGGCCAGGGCGGCCAGGCTGGAGTCCTGGAAACCACCCCCACACCGCGGGCGACGCCACTGCCGCTGCCGAGGGACGGCGTGAAGCCTGCCGACTACGCCGTGGGTGACTGCTTCAAGGACTTTGACCCGGAATCCCTGGCCTCAACCGCGGTGCCCTGCGACACGGGCCATTCCGCGCAACTGGTGGGCGTTTTCCGCTATCCCGCTGGTGAGCGCTACCCCGGCGCAGAAACGCTGAAGGCAAAGGCCTTGGAGATCTGCCAGGCCACCAAACTGGGCCCTGCCGCCAATAACTTCCAGCTCAACTACCAGCGCAGCTTCCCCAGCAGCACCAGCTGGGACGCCGGGGACCGCAGGGCGGATTGCTACGTGACCGCCCCGAACGGCAACGTCATCAACGCGAGCGTGCTGCCCTGACGGTTACCCGCCGGGACAGCACGCCCGTGAGGATTCCCTAGTCCTTCCGGCGCACCGACAGCCCGGCCGACGGGGCACCGGTGAGGGCGTCCACGTTGCCGTCGGCGAGTTCGCCGGGATCGGCCGCGGTGTCCACCAGCACGGTATCGCCGTCGTTGATGTCGCCGGCGAGGATGGCCTTGGCCAGCCGGTCGCCGATCTCGCGCTGCACCAGCCGGCGCAGCGGGCGGGCACCGTAGGCGGGGTCGAAACCGGAAATGGCCAGCCAGGCTTTGGCCCCCTCTGAAACCTCCAAGGTGAGCCGGCGTTCGTGCAGCCGGCGGCCCAGCTCGTCCACGTGCAGTTCAACGATGTGGCCAAGTTCCTCCACCGTGAGGGCGTCGAACAGGACCACCTCGTCCAACCGGTTCAGGAACTCCGGCTTGAAGGACGCGTTTACCGTCGCCATCACGGCGTTCCGCTTGGCCTCGGCATTGAGGGTCTGGTCCACCAGGAACTGGCTGCCCAGGTTGGACGTCAGCACCAGGATGACGTTGCGGAAGTCCACGGTGCGGCCCTGGCCGTCGGTGAGGCGGCCGTCGTCGAGCACCTGGAGCAGGATGTCGAAGACCTCGGGGTGCGCCTTCTCCACCTCGTCCAGCAGCACCACGGAGTACGGACGGCGCCGGACGGCCTCGGTGAGCTGCCCGCCCTCTTCGTAGCCGACGTAGCCCGGAGGGGCGCCCACCAGGCGTGACACGGAGTGCTTCTCGCCGTACTCGGACATATCGATGCGCACCATGGCACGTTCGTCATCGAAGAGGAAGTCCGCCAGGGCTTTTGCCAGCTCGGTCTTGCCCACGCCGGTGGGGCCCAGGAACAGGAAGGAACCCGTGGGCCGGTTGGGATCGCTGATGCCTGCACGCGCACGGCGGACGGCATCCGAAACAGCAGTAACAGCTTTGGACTGTCCGATCAGCCGCCGGCCCAGCTCTTCCTCCATGTGCAGCAGCTTCTGGCTTTCGCCCTGCAGCATGCGCCCGGCGGGGATGCCGGTCCATGCGGAGATGACCTCGGCGATGTCATCGGCGGTCACCTGCTCGGCCACCATCTGGGATGACTTGTCCGTCACGGCGGCCTCGGCCTCGGCCGCGGCGGCGAGCTCGCGTTCCAAGGCGGGAATCTCGCCGTACAGAACCCGGGAGGCGGTTTCGAGGTCGCCTTCCCGGGCGGCCTTCTCATACGCGCCGCGCAGTTCGTCCAGCTTGGCCTTCAGGTCGCCCACCCGGTTGAGTCCGGCTTTCTCGGCTTCCCAGCGGGCCTTGAGTCCGTTGAGTTCCTCCTCGCGGTCCGCCTTGTCAGCGCGCAGCGCGGCGAGCCGTTCCACGGACGCGGCGTCCTTCTCGTCCTGAAGGGCCAATTCCTCCATGGTGAGCCGGTCCACCAGCCGCTGGAGCTGGTCGATCTCCTCCGGGGCGGAATCGATTTCCATGCGCAGCCGGGACGCGGCCTCGTCCACGAGGTCGATGGCCTTGTCCGGCAGCTGCCGCCCGGAGATGTAGCGGTTGGACAGGGTGGCGGCGGCCACGAGTGCGGAGTCGGCGATGGTGACCTTGTGGTGCGCTTCGTAGCGTTCCTTCAGGCCGCGGAGGATGCCGATGGTGTCCTCGACACTGGGCTCCCCCACGTAGACCTGCTGGAAGCGGCGTTCCAGGGCAGGGTCCTTTTCGATATTCTCGCGGTATTCATCCAGGGTGGTGGCGCCGATCAGCCTGAGTTCCCCGCGCGCCAGCATGGGCTTGAGCATGTTGCCGGCGTCCATGGAGGAGTCACCGGTAGCGCCGGCGCCCACCACCGTGTGGATCTCGTCGATGAAGGTGACGATCTGGCCTTCGGAGTTCTTGATCTCCTCCAGCACAGCCTTGAGCCGCTCCTCGAATTCGCCGCGGTACTTGGCACCGGCCACCATGGACGCCAGGTCCAGGGCGATCAGGGTCTTGCCGCGCAGGCTTTCGGGAACGTCGCCCGCCACGATGCGCTGGGCGAGCCCTTCCACCACAGCGGTCTTGCCCACGCCGGGCTCGCCGATAATTACCGGGTTGTTCTTGGTGCGGCGGCTCAGCACCTGGACGATGCGGCGGATTTCGGTGTCGCGTCCGATGACCGGGTCCAGCTTGCCGGAGCGGGCCATGGCCGTGAGGTCGGTGCCGAACTTTTCCAGCGACTGGAAGGTGTTCTCCGGGTCCTGGCTGGTGACCTTCCGGTCGCCGCGGACGCCGGACAGGGCGGCCACCAGGGCTTCGTGGGAGGCGCCGGCTTCGCGGAGGAGGCGCCCGACGGCGTCACTTCCGGCAGAGAGGCCCAGCAGCAGCACCTCGGTGGACACGAAAGTGTCGCCGAGGTTTTCGGCCTCGGTCTTGGCGTTCTGGATGGCCTGCAGCGCCGGGCGCGAAAGCTGGGCCTGCTGGGAGGATCCGCCCGACGCCGAGGGAAGGGACTTGATGGCACTGCTGGCCTGGACACTGACGGCGTCCGGTTCGGCGCCGGTGGCTTTCAGCAGAGCCACTGCCACGCCGTCGCGCTGGTCCATCAGCGCCTTGAGGATGTGGGCGGGTTCCACCTGCGGATTGCCGGCCGTTGAGGCGTTCATGGCGGCAGCCGAAAGAGCCTCCTGGCTCTTGGTGGTGAATTTGACGTCCAAAGAGGGCTCCTTTCAGGGGCGTTTTCTTTAGGTTGAGTGTACTACGCTCAACTTTGAAAAACGCAGTCCTTTGGCCCTGTTTTCCCACAGCGAACCCTCGGCGCTTCCCTGCAGGCCCGGTTCCCGGCAGGACGGAAACCGGCAAGAACGCAAAACCGGCGGGCGGCTCCCCCAACAAGCCACCCGCCGGGCGGCCGGTTCCCGCGGCATCCCCCGGGAACCGGCGCCGCCCGCCCCTTACCGGGAGGGGCGGAAGTCGCGAAGACCGGAACTCAGGAGGCACCCACCCCTGAGACGCTGGTGATCCAGCTGAGGTTGCGGGACACGGACGCATGATCGTTGTAGTACCTGGTGAAGCTGGACGGGTTGGGGCTGGGCAGGATGCTCGACGTCGACAGGACACCTACCAGCTTGCCGTTGACGATGAGCGGGCCGCCGGAGTCGCCGCCCAGGGTGTGCCCGCTTTGGGACTGCGTCCGGACGGAGGCTCCGCCGTAGGTGTCCGTGCCCTGGCCGGCCACGGCGACGTCCGCCGTCTTGAGGTTGTAGGACATGGTGCCCGCGCCCTCGGTCTGGTCGCCCCAGCCGTACACCTTGGCCGGAGCCCCGATGGCGGGGAAAGAGCTGGAGAGCCCTACATAGGAGCCGTAATGCGGGGTGGACAGTTTCAGCAGCAGGACATCGCCGGTACTGGAGGCATAGCGGCCGGCCACGGTCTTCACGGTGCCGCCGGCTTCCAGGTAGGTGGACCCCAGCCGGACAGACTGCAGGGAGGCGGAATTGCAGTGCTTGGCCGTGATTACCCAGCTGGCCGAGATCTGGCTGCCGGTGCATCCTACGTTGGTGCCGGTGGCATCGAAGGAGATCTGCGCTGCATAGGGGGCTGCGGAAATGGTGGTGGTGCTGCCGCCGGCTATGTCGGGGCTTGCCGTGTCACCGCCCGGCGCGGGTGCGGCCTGTGCAGGCAGCGGGCCCATGAGCGCAGCAGTCGCGGCAACGGCGGCAAGGATTCTGGCGATTTTCACAGCGGTGGCTCCTTCGCAAGGGACCCCGCACCGCTGCCGGTTGAGGCGCGGACGGGGTCGGTTCCGGTTGATGGGCGGAGGCGATGGCCTTGCCGCCCATCCGAACGGTACCGGAACATTGTGAAGTTTGTCACTGACTTTGACAGAATATGTAAATAAGTTATTAAATCATGTCGCGTAGATGGAAACCGCAGCGGATTTGATCACGAAGTGGGCCCGGATCCCGGGGGCCAGGCCCAGCTCTGCCGAGGCTGCGGGAGTGATGTCCGCGGCCAGGCCGCCTCCCCGCACCCGGATCTGGTCTCCGTGGGGCTCAAGTTCGGTGACCTGCACGGGGAAGGAATTGCGGGGGCTTCCGTGTGCGTCCGTCAGGAACACGGACACGGCCGACGGCGGAAACACGGCCGCGCCAGGCAGCCCTGCGGCGCCTGCCTGGCCCGTTTCGCCCGGTTCCTCCAGGTGCCCTGCGATCTCCAGGTCAGGAGCGATGCCCTGCCCGCCGGCTGTCCGGATCCCGGAAGCCGTCAGCGTGCCGGTGACGAAGTTGAGCCCGGCCAGGCCGGCTGCGAACGGGCTGCGCGGCCGCTCCAATACCTCACGGGTGGGTCCGTCCTCCGCGATGCGCCCATTCTCAAGGACCACCACACGGTCCGCCAGCATCAGCGCATCCAGAACGTCGTGGGTGACGATGATGGCCTGCCGGTCCGCGAGTACCCGTTTCAGCAGCCGCCGCAGCAGCGGGGCCGAATGGATATCCAGTGCGGCCATGGGCTCGTCCAGCAGGAGGAGGCCGGGGTCGGCAGCGAGGGCACGGGCCACGGCGACGCGCTGCGCCTGGCCGCCGGACAGCCCCGCTGGGCGGCGGCCGGCCAGGGCTTCAGCCTCCACTTCGGCCAGCCACTGGAGGGCGCGTTCCTTTGCCTTGCGGGGCGGGACGCCGGCGCTCCGGGGCCCGAAGGCCACATTGTCCGCCGCCGTGAGGTGCGGAAAGAGCAGGGGTTCCTGGGCCAGGAGTGCGGTTCCGCGGCGGTGCGGCGGCGTCCACTGATGGATCCCGGACCCCAGGTGGAACAGCGTCCGGCCATTGAGCTCAGCCCTCCCGGTGTCCGGCCGGACCAGGCCCGCGATGGTGGACAGCAGGGTGGATTTGCCCGCGCCGTTGGGCCCCATCACCGCCACGGTTTCGGTGGGCCCCAGCGCAAGGGACACGTCGAAATCCCGCCGGGCCACGGCAGCCTGGAACGAAAAGCTCACCGGACCGTCCCGCCCGCGGTGCCCGCCGTCGTCGGGCGCTGCCCGGAACGGCCCCACAACGCCGGGCCTTGGCGCTGCAGTCCGCCGGGGCGGCCGTAGGCGAGGGCCACCACCGCTACCGCGACGGCCACCAGGACAAGTGACAGGGCGACGGCGGCGTCCGGATCGGTTTCCCGCTGGAGGTAGATTTCCAGCGGCAGGGTGCGGGTGACGCCCTGGAGGCTGCCGGCGAAGGTGAGCGTGGCGCCGAATTCGCCCAGGCTGCGCGCGAAGGAGAGCACGGCTCCGGAGGCCAGCCCGGGCAGGATCAGCGGGAGGGTGACGCGCCGGAACACGACGCCCGGCGGTGCGCCGAGGGTGGCGGCCACGGCCTCGTACTTCTGCCCGCCGATCCTGAGCGCACCCTCCAGGCTGACCACCAGGAACGGCAGTGCCACGAAGGTTTGTGCAAGGACCACGGCGGTGGTGGAGAAGGCGATCTGGAGGCCGAGGACCTGCAGGGCGCCGCCCAGGAGTCCCTGCCGGCCGAAGGTGTAGAGCAGCGCAATGCCGCCCACCACCGGCGGCAGCACCAGCGGCAGCAGCACGAGGGAGCGGAGCAGCCGCTGGAAGGGGAAGCTGCCGCGGGCCAGGACGAGGGCGAGCGGGACGCCGAGCACGATGCACAGGAGCGTACTCGCGGCCGACGTTCGCAGGCTCAGGCCCAGGGCGTCCAGCGCGGACTCAGAAGTGACCAGTGGAATGAAGTTTGCCCAGTTGACCCTGGCCACAATGGCTACGAGGGGAAGGACCACCACCAGGGCTGCCAGGACAGCGAGTCCGGAAACCCACCGCGGGATGCCGGTATACGGCTGCCGCGCCCGAAGCTTCATTGTCCGCCTGCGCCGAACCCGGCCTTGGCGAGAACCTGCTGGCCGTCGGATCCCAACACGAGGTCAATGAAGGCCTTGGCGGCTTCCTTGTCCTTTGCCCCGGACAGGGCTGTGATGGGGTAGCTGTTGACGGCGGCACCGGCCTCCGGGAACGGGATGCTGTCCACCTTGCTCCCGGCAGATTTGACGTCCGTGACGTACACCAGGCCGGCGTCGGCTTCGCCGGAGGTGACCTTGCCCAGGACGTCGGTCACGGCGTTTTCCTCGCTGACCGGGCGGAGGGTAACCCCTGCCTTGTCCGCCACCGTGGCGGTGGCCGCTCCGCAGGGCACCTGCTTGGCGCAGGTCACCAGCCGGAGACCGTCCCGGGCGAGGTCCGGGAACCCGGTGACACGTGCGGGGTTCCCGGCCGGGACCGCAATGGCCAGGGTGTTGGTGGCGAAAACCCGGGACTCGCCGTCGGCCAGTCCCGCCCCGGTGACTTTGTCCATGTTCTTGGTGTCTGCGGAGGCGAAAACGTCCGCGGGGGCGCCCTGGTTGATCTGGGTGGCAAGGTCGGAAGACCCGGCGAAGCTCAGGCTGACGCGGGTGCCGGGATGTTGCGCTTCGAACGTGTCCGCCAACTCGGTGAAGCTGGACTTGAGCGACGCCGCGGCGAAGACGGTCAGGGTTGTGGCGGCGGCGTCAGATGAGGTGCCTGGGCTGCCCGCCGGTGCGCTGCTGCCGGCACATCCGGCCAGCCCGGCCGCCAGTGCCAGGCCCGCAGCCGTCGTCGCGATGCTTCGTTTCATACTGTTCCCTTCCCCTGCGGGGTTTCGATGATGACGGTGGTGGCCTTGACGACGGCCGTGGCCACGGAGCCCAGCTCAAGTCCCAGGTCCCGGACTGCTTCGCTGCTCATCAGGGACACCACCCGAAAAGGCCCGCACTGGAGTTCCACCTGCGCCATGACCTTGTCCGCCACAATGCCGGTCACCAGCCCCACGAACCTGTTGCGTGCCGAACTTCCGGTCCGGTGCGGATCGTCGGGAAGCTGGGCGAGTTTCTGGGCGTGCCGGGCAAGCTCCAGCCCGTCCACCGCGAGCCGGCCGGACTCGTCCCTGAGGGCCGTGAGGGAACCGTTGTCCGTCCAGCGCCGCACGGTATCGTCACTGACACCGAGGAAACGTGCAGCCTCGGAAACGCGAATGAGGGTCATGCGCCCACTGTAGTTTGTATTTGCGGATCGAATGACGGATTCAGTCCGCAAATCGGATTGTGACTGCAGAGTCTTTTCCTGCGGGTGCCGCGCTGCCGGGCAGCAGTGGGGCGGCGGCACTACACTTCCTGCATGGCCATTTACCTGGACCCGCCATTGTGGCCTGCCCACGGAACACACTTCTCGCACCTGGTGTCAGACACGTCGCTGGATGAGCTGCATGCCTTCGCCGGTGCTGCGGGCATCCCTGAGCGGGCGTTCGACGGCGACCATTACGATGTGCCGGAGCGCCGCTTTGACGATCTGGTGGCAGCCGGCGCGGTGCCCGTCGAGGCCCGCGTCCTGGTACGGAAACTTATTGCGAGCGGCCTGCGGATCCCGGCGCGGCAGCGGAACAAATCCCTCAAGGTGCCGCTGCTTAACCGGTGGAACACCATCATGGCCGGCCATGACGCCCTCTTCCTGGACCTGCTGGACCGCTGGAGCGAACCGCACCGGCACTATCACGGCTGCACTCACCTGCTCTCGGTCCTCGAGTCGCTGGACCTGCTCACGGAACCCGCCGAACCTCCACGCACGGTGCTGCTGGCCGCCTGGTTCCATGACGCCGTCTACCGCGGAATCGCGGAACAGGACGAAGAGGAATCGGCACGCCTTGCAGAGGACCGGCTGGCAGAGGCCGGGCTCCCCGAAGCGGACGTGGACGAGGTTGCCCGGCTGGTGCGCCTGACCTCTGACCACCGGCCAGAACCGGGAGACGACGGCGGCGCCCTCCTTTGCGACGCTGACCTTTCCGTTCTCGGCGGGGAACCGGACCAGTACGCCCGTTATGTGTCAGCCGTGCGCAAAGACTATGCGCACATTGGTGACGCCGACTTCGCCGCCGGCCGGGCCGCCGTCGTACGCCATCTGCTCGAACTGGACCCGCTGTTCCACAGCCCCCGCGCAAAGGCGCTGTGGGAGGACTCCGCGCACAGCAACCTGAAGGGCGAACTGGCATGAACGCACCGGGCTCGAACCCGCGGCACACCAGGACGGCGAATGCCGCGCACTGGCAGCTTCCCTACACGGTCCGCTTCGAGTGGGGACCCGACGCAGCCGCCATCACGTCCGGCGCCGACCTTGCCGTGGTGGTGGACATCCTGTCCTTCACCACCTGTGTGAGCGTGGCGCTGGACCGCGGCGCGGAGGTGCTCCCCTACGCGTGGAAGGACACCAGCGCCGAGGACTTTGCCGCCCACCACGGGGCACAGCTTGCCGGACCCCGCGACGGCGGCGGGCTGAGCCTGTCCCCCGCCAGCCTCCGCGCCGCGGACTCTTTGGACCGGGTGGTGCTCCCCTCCCCCAACGGCTCAGCTCTCTGCCATGAACTGGCCGGCCACGTTCCGCTGGTGGCCGCGGTGTCCCTCCGCAACGCGGCGGCAACGGCCGACTGGGTGGCTGCGAACCTGCCGGAGGACGCCGTGATCGCCGTGATCGCCGCCGGCGAGCGCTGGCACGACGGAACCCTCCGCCCCGCAGTGGAGGACCAGATCGGTGCCGGCGCCTTCATCGCAGGCCTCGCGGCCACGGGCAGGGGCGGCTACGACGCGGATGAGGGCAGGGACGGCCGGCACGGCTACTCGCCCGAATCCGTGGCAGCGATGGCAGTCTACGAGGCTGCCGAGCCGCGGCTGCGGGAGATGCTGCACGGCTGCGCCAGCGGCCGCGAACTGGCGGGCGCCGGCTACGCCGCGGACGTGGACATTGCCGCGGAACTGGACGACAGCGACGCCGTGGCCATCCTGGCGGACGGGGTATTCCGGCGCAGGTGAGGAATGTTTACTGCGAAGGGGCTGGCTACTGCATGAACTGCTGAACGGCACCTGGTATGAAGCCCAAAGTGCTGATCAGCGCCAACGTGGCAATGCCGTAGCCAATCGTCAGGGCAGCAATTGCCAGCAGCCTCCCCCGTTCGCCCCTGAGGCGGATTTGGTTCAAGGCAACGTGCCCGGCACCCACCGCAAAGACGGCAAGGACAGCCACCCCGAAAATCCACAGCCCCGATGCAGCCAGGACGGCCAAAACTATGGCCGCAACAGCCAGTTTGTTCAGTTGATGTGTTGCCGTGTGCGTCGGCTCCGTCGATGTGCTCATCCTGGTCCCCCAACCTAAGGCATGCATGCGAGTCTAGCCCTGACCCCGACCCTGCCTAGCGACCAGAGCCGGGATTTAGCGGTAGGTGCTCACGAACGGAGTGCTGGTGGGCACGATCTGCTTGCCCAGCGGCATCAGCGACACCGGGATGAGCTTCAGGTTGGCGATGGCCAGGGGGATGCCGATGATGGTGACGGCCATCGCGATCGCGGTGGCCACATGGCCGATCGCGATCCAGATGCCGGCCACCAACAGCCAGATCACGTTACCCAGCAGGGCGAACGGCCCGTTGCCGCCCGGCTTGTCCACCACCATCTGCCCGAAAGGCCACAGCGCGTAGGCCGCGATCCGGAACGAGGCGATGCCCCACGGAATGGTCACGATCAGCAGGCAGCAGATGACCCCTGCCGCGAAGTAGCCCAGGGCCAGCCAGAAGCCGCCGAATACCAGCCAGATGATGTTGAGCAGTGTCTTCATGCATCCATTGTCCACCGGGACTGCGGACCGGAACGTGGGGGATCCCCCTGAGCGGACCCTGAATTGGCCCGGCTGACAACGCCGGGAGCAGGGTTACGGGCAGCCCTAGACCTTCGCGCCGGCCTTAGCCGCACCGACGAAGGCACGGATCTTTGCCAGGTCCTTGACGCCCCGGGATGCCTCCACACCCGAGGACACGTCCACACCCCAGGCGTGGGCTGCCACGGAAGCCTCGCCCACATTGCCTGCGTCCAGCCCGCCGGCGAGCAACCACTGGCGGCCTTGCAGGACGGGGAGATCCGCCATGGACGCGTAGTCCCAGCTCTCACCCGAACCGGGCACGGCGGCATCGATCAGGAGGAGGTCTTCGCCCCAGTCCTCCAACTCATTCGGCCCGGCACCAACGGTGACGGCCCTGACCAGCTTCATGCCGGCGTCGTGCACTGTGGCAACATCCGCGCGGGTGCGCTCGCCGTGCAGCTGGATCCACTGCAACCCTGCGGCGCGGGCGATGGCAATGGCGTCGGCCACGGGTTCGTGGCGGAAGACAGCAATGGGGGAAACATTGGCCGGCACGTCCGCCAGCAAGGTGGCAACCTGCCCCGGCGAAACCACCCGCGGGCTGGCGGTCAGGACGAATCCCACCGCGTCCGCCCCGGCATCCACCGCTTCACGGATGGATTCTGACGTGCTGAGACCACACACTTTGACGAACATTCCCGGGCTCCTTCAGGCTGTTTTCGTGTTGACCCCCCGCAGGAGAGTAGCAGGGACGGGGTCCAACCTGCGATGCGCCCAACGTAATCAACCGCGCACTGGCAGCGCCGCGGAACCGGTCCACCCCGGCCGCGAACTAGGCTGGGCAGATGAAGATCATCCGCTTCGCAGAACTCAAGGCCAAACCCTGGCGCAACGGCGGCGGCACCACGCGGGAAATCCTCAGCGGCCCGGCCGAACCGGCGGATGTCCCCGCAGACCAGGCTGACGGGTGGGGCTGGCGGGTCAGCCTCGCCGATGTCACCAAGGCCGGTGACTTTTCACCGTTTCCCGGCTGTGAGCGCGTGCTCACCGTGGTGGAGGGCGAACTCCTGCTCCTCAGCGTGGACGGCTCCGAACGTCCCGTGGAGAAGTACCGGCCATTCCGGTTCGACGGCGGCGCAGCCACCACCGCCGCGCTGCCCACCGGGGACATCCGGAACTTGAACGTGATCACCAGGTCCGACGCGTTCAAGGGCTACGCATCCGTCATCGAAATTTCGAAGAAGCGGGCCCATCCGGTGTTTGCGGGACAGGTCGCCGTGCTGTTGCAGGGGCAGGCCGCGGTGGGTGACGGGGCCGGCGGTTCCTCTGACCTGGGGCGCTACGACGCTGTAGTGGGATCCGACGACGCCACTCCGGAGGTCACCGGCCGCGGGTTCCTGGCCGTGGTGTCCATCGATCCTGCAACGGACTGACACGCCGGCGAACCGGCCGCAGCCAAGAAACAGGGAAGTGCCATAGGTTTCTGGTCCCGGCATTCCCCCTCTGGTGGGCGCTCCGGTCCGTCCCTACACTCGGCACTATGACCACAACAACGTTCAACGCGCTCCTGTCCACCCAGATCGGCAACGAATTCACGGCGTCCCAGCAGTACATCGCCGTTGCCACGTGGTTCGCCAACGAGGACCTGCCCCAACTGGCCCGCTACTTCTACCGCCAGTCAGTGGAGGAACGGAACCACGCCATGATGATGGTCCAGTACATGCTGGACCGGGACATCCCCTTCAGCATTCCGGGCGTTCCGGCTGTCCGGACCGATTTCGCCAAGGTCACCGAGCCGCTGGCCCTTGCGCTGCAGCAGGAGAAGGAAGTCACCAGGAACATCGAGGACCTCTTCCGTGCCGCCCGCGCCGAAAATGATGCCCTGGGCGAGCAGTTCATGCTCTGGTTCCTCAAGGAACAGGTGGAGGAGGTGGCGTCCATGACAACGCTGCTGAACATCGCCGAGCGCGCGGACAACCTCTTCGACATCGAGAACTTCATCGCCCGGGAAACCGTCGGCGACGGCGGCCGCGACGCCAACGCGCCGGTTGCCGCAGGCGGCGCGCTCTGACCTGCCCCCCGGCCAAGCGGGCGCAGGAAACAGTGGTGAGCTTGGGCACCAAGGGTGGCCGTCCGGCGTCGGGCGTTGCTATGTTGGATGCCAAGGCTCCGCAACCGAGCCTCCGGACGACGGTTCAGTACCCGGTACGCGACAAGACTGGCCAAAGGATCTGTCATGTCGTGGTTAATCCTGGTTCTCTCCGGGGCGCTCGAAGCAGTCTGGGCCGCCGCCCTGCACCGCGCAGCGCAGGCATCCGGCAAACGCCGCATCGCCCCCTCCATCCTCTTCCTGGTCTCCGTCGCTGCCAGCACCGGCGGCCTGGCCCTTGCCATGCAAACCATCCCCACCGGCACCGCCTACGCGGTGTGGGTGGGCGTCGGCGTCGTCCTGACGTCCGCCTACGCGATGGCCAGCAAGGTTGAACGCCCGACGGCGGCGCGCTTGCTCCTGCTGACCGGCATCGCCGCGTGCGTGGTTGGCCTGAAGGTGGTGGCGTGATGTTGAAGCGTTCAGCTCCGTGGCTGGTGCTCCTGGCATCGGCCGTCCTCGAAGCGGTCTGGGCCACCGCACTGGGCCTGTCCGACGGCTTCAGCAAACCGCTGCCCACGGTTATCTTTTTGGTCACCGCCACCCTCAGCATGCTGGGCCTGGGGATGGCGATCCGGTCCATCCCGCTGGGCACCGCATACGCCATCTGGGTGGGGATCGGCGCCGCCCTCACAGTTGGCTGGGCGATGGCCACCGGCGTGGAACCCTTCAGCGTGCTGAAGCTGCTGTTCATCGCCGGAATTGTGGGCTGCGCCGCCGGGCTCAAGGCACTCCCCGCCGAGAAGAAGCAGCCGGCTCCCGCACCGTCCAAGCCCGCCGGGCGCTGAGTCTCCCCACCTTCGAGGCGGGCCGACGGCGTGTCCCGGCGACCCGCCGTCGTCCGCCGCCTTGGTGGGCGCAAAAGTGGGGAGGTTCGGCGGGCCAGGGTGCTGCCGGGCCACAGCCTTTAGGCTTTTGCCATGGACTCCCCCGAGATCGCCCAGGCCCTTGACGCGCTCCGGCACCGGCTGGCCCCGGGAACGCGGACCATCCTGGGCATCGCCGGGGCGCCCGGTTCCGGAAAATCCACCCTGGCTGCCTGGCTCCAGGAGCAGTTCGGCGCCGAAACGGCGGTGGTGGTGCCCATGGACGGCTTCCACCTGGGGAACGCCATCATCGACGGCACACCGCTGCGGGACCGCAAGGGGGCCATGGACACGTTCGACGCCGGCGGGTACCTTTCGCTGCTCCGGCGCCTGGCCGCACGGGACGAGGCAGTCGTTTACGCGCCGGAATTCCGGCGCACCCTGGACGAGCCGGTGGCGGCATCGATCGCGGTGCCGGCCGACGTTCCGCTGGTCATCACCGAGGGCAACTACCTGCTGGCCAACCAGGAGCCGTGGAAAGAGATCCGGGCGCAGCTGGACGAGGTGTGGTTCCTGGAGACGCCCCACGAGCTGCGGATCAGCCGGCTGGTGGCCCGGCACGTCTCATTCGGGATGGCGCCGGACGCCGCGGAGGCCTGGGCCAATGGGCCGGACGAGGCCAACGCCGTCCTGATCAGGTCCACCCGCCACGGTGCTGACCGCATCATCCCCTGGCTCTGACCAGTCAGCGTTCCAAACGGCAAGCCTGGCGGCAGCGCCGCTAAGTCTCCCCACCTTTGAGGCGGGCCGACGGCGTGTCCCGGGAACACGCCGTCGTACCTGCCATCCTCACGGCGAAAGGTGGGGAGTTTCAGCGGCAGATCAGGCCGTGCGGGCCGCCCGGACCAGCTCGGCACACCGTTCGCCGATCATCATGGTGGTGATGTTCGGGTTCACGGTGGTCAGCTCCGGCATGACTGACGCGTCGGCTACCCGCAGGCCGGTGACGCCCTTGACCCGGAGTTCGGGATCCAGTGGCGACATCCGGTCCCCGGTTGCGCCCATCCGGACCGTCCCCGCCGGGTGGTAGACCGTGTTGTGGGTCTGGCGGATGTACTCGGTGATCTGCTCGTCGCTCTGGATGCCGGCGCCGGGATACAGCTCGGTTCCCACCCACTCGGACAACGCCGGCTGGGCCGCGATCTCACGGGCTTTCCGGATGCCGGCCACCATGACGCGCATGTCGTGGCCCTCGGGATCGGTGAAGTAGCGCGGATCCACCTTGGGCTTGTCCCGGAAGTCCTTGCTGCGCAGCTTCACGGTCCCGCGGCTGCGGGCGTGCGTGACGTTGGGCGTGAGGCAGAAGCCGTTCTCCGTGGTGGGGAAGCCCTGGCGCAGGGTGTGCATGTCGAACGGAACGGACCCGTAGTGGAACATCAGGTCGGGGCGGTCCAGGCCGTCCTCGGTGGTGGTGAAGATGCCGGCCTCCCACCACTGGGTGGACGTCTGCGTCATGGGCTGCTTGGCTTCCCACTGGATGACGCCCTCGGGGTGGTCCTGCAGGTGCTCGCCCACGCCGGGTGAATCCACCCGGACGGGGATGCCGAACTCCTCCAACTGGGCCGCCGGGCCGATGCCGGAAAGCATCAGCAGTTTGGGCGAATCGATGGCCCCGGTGGACACCACTACCTCGGCCCGCGCGGTGAGCTGGTGGGTCTTGGCGAAGGCGTTGTCCACCACGGCCACGCCGGTGCAGCGGTTGGCGTCGTCGAACGTGAGCTCCTTGGCGCGCAGGCCGGTCAGGAGGGTGAAGTTCTTCCGGTCCATGATGGGGTGGATGTAAGACACGGAGCTGGAGGACCGGGTGCCGTCGGCGCGGCGGTTGATCTGGAAGAAGCCGGCGCCGTTGATCACCGTGTCGCCGGTGTTGAAGTGCGCCTTGGGGATTCCGGCCTGTTCGCAGGCTTCCAGCATGGCCCGGCCGGTGGGGTCCGACGCCGGGACGTTCATCAGGTGCACGGGTCCACTGTCGCCGTGGTGCGGTGCGTCCGGGCCTGCGTCCTCGTTGGTTTCCAGCTGCTTGAACAGGCGGTAGGCGAGGTCCGAGTTCCAGCCGGTGGCGCCGAACTTCTGCTCCCACTCGTCAATGTCCTCGCGCGGCGCCCAGAAGGCGATGCAGGAGTTGTGGCTGGAACAGCCGCCCATCACCTTGGCCCGGGCGTGGCGCATGAAAGAGTTGCCGTTCTCCTGCTCTTCGATGGGGTAGTCCCAGTCGTAGCCGGATTCCAGCAATTCCATCCAGCGGTCCAGCTGCAGGATTTCGGGGAGGTCGCGGTCGTCCGGACCGGCTTCCACCAGGGCAACCTCCAGCGAGGGGTCTTCGCTGAGGCGGGAAGCCACTGCCGCTCCGGCCGAGCCGCCGCCGATCACGATGTAGTCGAAGTCTGTCTTTGCTGCTGCGCTCATAATCAGTTCCTCCCTGCAGGTGCGGCGGCGTGGTCCGCGAACCAGCCGGTGACCTGCGGATCGATGTTCTGGTAAACGTGCTTGGCTTCCTGGTACTCCGCCAGGCCGGTGGGGCCCAGTTCCCGGCCGACGCCGGACTGCCCGAAGCCGCCCCATTCCGCCTGCGGCAGGTAGGGGTGGAAATCGTTGATCCAGATGGTGCCGTGGCGGAGGGCCCGGGCCACCCGCTGGGATTTGCCGGCGTCCTGCGACCAGACAGCCCCGGCCAGGCCGTAGTGGGTGTCGTTGCCGAGCTTCACGGCCTCGGCCTCGCTGGTGAAGGTTTCCACCGTCACCACGGGCCCAAAGGCTTCGTCCACCAGGACCGACATTCCGCTGGTGACCTGGTCCAGGACGGTGGGCAGGTAGTAGAAGCCCTTTTCCAGGTCCCCGGTTCCCCAGGCGCCGCCGCAGCGCAGGCGGGCGCCCTCTGCAACTCCCTTGTCCACGTAGGCGGTGACCTTGTCCCGGTGGGCTGCGGAAATCAGCGGACCGGTCTCGGCGTCGGGGTCGAACGGGCCGCCCAGCCGGATCTGGCCTGCACGGCGCACCAGCTCATCGACGAACTTCTCCGCAATGGATTCCTCCACAATCAGGCGGGCACCTGCGGAGCAGACCTGGCCGGAGTGGACGAACGCCGCGTTGAGGGCGTTGTCCAGGGCGGCGTCGAAATCAGCATCTGCGAAGACGATGTTGGGGTTCTTGCCGCCCAGTTCCAAGGCAACCTTCTTGACCGAGGCGGCGGCCGAGGCGGCAATCACCTTGCCGGTTTCCAGGCCGCCGGTGAAGGAGACCAGGTCCACGTCGGGGTGGCTGGACAGGACGGAACCCACGGTCTTGCCGTCACCCAGGACCAGGTTGGCGACGCCGTCGGGCAGTCCAAGCTCCTGGAGGACGTCCATCATCAGGATGGACGTGTGCGGGGTCAGTTCGCTGGGCTTGAGGACGAAGCTGCAGCCGGCCGCCAGCGCCGGGGCGATCTTCCAGGCGGCCTGCAGCAGCGGGTAGTTCCACGGCGCGATCAGGGAGCAGACGCCCACCGGCTCGTACTCGATGCGGCTGACCACCATGGGGCTGCCGGCATCCACCAGGCGGCCGGATTCCTGCCCGGCCAGCTTGCCGAAGTATTCGAAGCAGTTGGCGATGTCGTCCATGTCGATGTCGCTTTCCACCAGGCGCTTGCCCGTGTCCAGCGTTTCGGCGCGGGCAAATTCTTCCTTGCGGTCGCGCAGCCGGGCGGCCACCTTGAGCAGGAAAGAGCCGCGCTCCAACGGAGACTTCCCGGACCATTCGCCGGCGTCGAAGGCAGCACGGGCAGCCAGCACAGCGCGGCCGGCGTCGTCAGCCGTCCCCTCGGCGACGGTGCCCACCAGCTCGCCGTCCGCCGGGCAGTGAATGTCCCGCGTGCCGCCGTCGGACGCTCCGGTCCATGTGCCGCCGATGAATAGCGTTGAGGCGCTCATTTCGTTTCCTCCTGCATGTCGAAATCGGATTCCCAATTGTCTTTAGCCACCTGGTCCTCGACCAGGACGGTGTTTCCGGGTGCTGCACGGTTCAGGTGCAGGAATTCAAGGTGCTGCTCGTAGTGGTCCAGGACATCCGTGATGACCTGCTCGCGGGTGTATCCCATGAGGTCGTAGCCGTGGCTGCCCTCCTGCGAGAACACTTCCATCCGGTAGTAGCGGTCCTCCGGATCGGCGCGGCGGGTGGCGTAGCTGGGCGTCTCGTACTGGACCGGGTAGATCTGGTACTTGAACGCCCGTTCCTCCCCCATGGCAAGCTGCAGGTCGATGCTTTGGATGCCGCAGGGCTCCACTGTGGTTACGGTCAGGGACGTCTCGGCACCCTGGGACTTGAGCTCCGCCTCCACGTCCTTCAGTGCCGGCATGGCCACGGTTTCGGCGAAGCGGGTTGTCTGTTTGCGGCCCGGGTAGCTCATGGCGCGGCTGAGCCGCTGCCGCCAGGTCCGTCCGCCCCGCTGGTCCAGAGACCTGCCGGTGATGATGCCGGGCAGGCTGGCGCGGTAGCTGTCATTGAGCGAGTTCTCCACCCGCAGCGCCTTGTAGAGCCCCAGCATGATCAGCACCAGCAGCAGCGAGAGCGGCAAACCCATAATGATGGTGGCGTTCTGCAGCGTTGGAACGCCACCCACCGTCAGCATGGCCAGGGTCAGCAGGCCGGTGGCCACTGCCCAGAAGACGCGCATCCACTCGGGGCCGTCGGAATCGGCATCCTTGAGGTGCGAGGTGAAGTTGGACATCACCAGGGCGCCGGAATCGGCCGAGGTCACATAGAAGAGCAACCCGGTGAACGTGGCCACTGCCGCGGTCACGGGTACGGCGGGGAACTGTTCCAGCAGGCTGTAGAAGCCGCGTTCCGGGTGGCTCATGGCCGCCTCGCCGAACGCCGCGTTGCCGTTCATGATGAGGTCGAGGCTGGAGTTTCCGAAGATGGAGATCCACAGCACGATGAAGATGAAGGGCACGGTCATGGTGCCCAGGACGAACTGGCGGATGGTGCGGCCGCGGGAAATACGGGCCAGGAACAGCCCGACGAACGGTGCCCAGGCGATCCACCAGGCCCAGAAGAACAGGGTCCAGGCGTTCATCCAGTCCGTAGGCCGGTCGTAGGCGAACGTGTCCAGGGTCATCGCGGGGAACCGGCTCATGACGTCACCGATGTTTTGGGCGATCCCGTCCAGCAGGAAGCTGGTCTTGCCGGTGACCAGGACGAAGAGCATCAGTGCGAC
The DNA here is from genome assembly GCF_042731175.1 of Pseudarthrobacter sp. NPDC059871. Taxonomy (NCBI): domain Bacteria; kingdom Bacillati; phylum Actinomycetota; class Actinomycetes; order Micrococcales; family Micrococcaceae; genus Pseudarthrobacter; species Pseudarthrobacter sp. NPDC059871. Next base: position 233,447 of record NZ_JBHWJV010000005.1, on the reverse strand, counting down.
GGCCAGGATTACGTTGAGTTCGGAGAGCCGCCGGATTCCCTTCTCGACGCCGGAAACCACAGAGACGGTAGCCATCACTACGGACAGGACGATCAGGCCGATCTGCACGGCCAGGTTCTCGGGAATGCCGAACATGAAGTTGAGCCCGTAGTTGAGCTGGACGACGCCGATGCCCAGTGAGGTGGCGATCCCGAAGATGGTGCCAAGGAGGGCCGCGATGTCCACCGCGTGCCCCACGGGCCCCTCGATCTTCTTGCCGAAAATGGGGTAGAGGGCGGAGCGGATGCTCAGCGGCAGGTTGTGCCGGTAGGAGAAGTAGCCCAGCGCGAGCCCCATGAGGGCGTACAGCGCCCAGCCCGTGATGCCGTAGTGGAACAGTGTCCACACCAGGGCCTGGCGGGCGGCCTCCGCGGTTCCGCCCTCGCCCTGCGGCGGGGCCAGGTACTGGCTTACCGGTTCAGAGACGGAGAAGAACATCAGGTCGATGCCGATGCCGGCGGCAAAGAGCATGGCCGCCCAGGTGAACATGCCGAACTGTGGCTTGGAGTGGTCCGGCCCGAGCTTCGTCTTTCCCACCCGGGAGAGGGCGGCTACCAGGACGAAGATGACCACCGCGGTGACGATCATGAAGTAGTACCAGCCCATGTTGGTGGACACCCAGCCCACCATGGCCCCGATGACCGCCTCCGCGTTGTCCTTGGCCAGGATGGCCCACAGGGCAATCGCCACCACACCGGTGGCGGAGCCTAGGAAGACTGTCTTGTTGACCCGGGTTTTGGCCGCCGGGACGGCGCTGCTATTGGTGTCTCCGCCGTTCGCGGGTGGCTTTCGTTCTTCTTTCTCAGGACCCGTGGTGTCCACGGGCGGTACTGCATTCTGGCTCATCAGATCCCGTTCCAGTTTTGAGGCTGCGGTCCAGACGCCGGGCGTACGGTGCCGTTGAGGGCACACCGAATGAAGATCAGGCCGGGCGTCGCATTGAGTCTGGCTTGGCTTTCGACGCTATCAACGGGTCCACGGAAGGGCAGACTTTTATGAATCCGGTCACGGCGGCCCGTGATGCGGCCAACGGCCGAAATCGCGCGGATGCACCCGGTTCGCAGGGGAAGAAAGCGGTCCCGGCGCTGGTTGCAGGCAGTAGGGTTGGCTGGACCGGCCCTACTCCCACAAGCCAAGGAGCACTATGCCCGCCATTGTCCATTTTGAGGTCCGGATCGATCCCGCACGCCGGGACGAGGCCGCGAAGTACCTTGCCGAGACGCTCGCGGCCACCCGCGCCTGGCCGGGCAACCAGGGCATCGAGGCGCTGGTGGACGACGCCGATCCCTGCCACATCCTGGTGGTGGAAACCTGGGCCACCACGCAGGACCACGACGACTACGCGGCCTGGCGGACGACCCCCGAGGGCAAGAGTTCCCTGGGCGAGATCCTGGCCGCGCCGCCGTCCAAGCAGGTCTACTCGGAAACCTTGCCGCTGGGGCTTTAACGCCTATAGGGACTGCCGCTGGGCATGCTGGGCCTGCATCGCCTGCACGACAGCATGCGCGCCGGCGCCCCGGCGCCCGGCGCCCGGCGTCAGGGCACCCGGCGTCAGGGCACCCGGCGTCCCTAGACTGAAGCCTATGGACTCACTTCTGTACGACCTGCCGGCCCTGACTATCCGCAGCATTTCTGTCAGCGAGATGGACAACAACGTGTATCTGCTGACGGCGAAGGCGAGCGGTGCCCAGCTGCTGATTGACGCCGCCGACGACCTCCCGGCCATCCGGCAGCTGATAGCGGACGGCGCTGCGGACACCAAGGCCGAGCCGCACCTGGCCCTCATCGCCACCACGCACCAGCACTGGGACCACGTACGGGCCCTGAAGGAACTGGTGGAGGCTACGGGGGCGCGCACCGCCGCGGGAACGGACGACGCCGAGGCGCTGCCCGTTCCGGTGGACGTCCGGCTCAGCCACGGCGACGTGGGTACCTTCGACGGCTTCGACGTGACGGCGGTGCACCTGCGCGGCCACACCCCGGGCTCAATCGCGTTTGTGTACGAAGACCCTGATGGGCCGGCGCACATCTTCTCCGGTGACTCTCTGTTCCCGGGCGGCGTGGGCAACACCCAGAAGGACCCCGAGCGGTTCGCCCAACTCCTGGACGACGTGGCGGAGCGGCTGTTCAACGCCTACCCGGACACCGCCGTCGTCCATCCCGGCCATGGCAAGCCCACCACCCTGGGCGCCGAACGGCCGCACCTGGAGGAATGGCGCGCCCGCGGCTGGTAAGGCGTTAAAAACGAGTGCTCCGTAACGGCCCTATCAAGCTTCAAAAGGGCAGTTACGGAGCACTCGTTGGTGTTAAAGCGTGGGCCCACGACCGCCGGGTTCCCTGACCGTGGAGCCGCGCCGGCGAGGGCCCGGACCCGAGCTTGCGAGGGCCGGGAGCCGGTGCGGACTTGCGAGGTTCGGGAGCGGTTGGGGATTAGCGGCCGCGGCGCTCGTTCGATGCAGGCGCGGAAGCGCGGCGGGGACCACTGCGTGCCGGACGTCCGGAACCGTTGCCCGAGCCGCCGTTGCCGGCGCTGTAGGAACCACCCGAGGTGCCACCCGTGTTGGAGGACCAGACTGCCTTGGAACCGCCGCTGGCTGCTCCGGCGGAACGCTGGCCACGGCCACCGGATGCACCGGCTGCTGCACGCTGGCCGGTAGCCGGACGTCCGCTGCGCTGCCCGCCGCCCGAAGCGGGACGGCCGGAGCCGCCGCGGGGTGCCTCGCTGCGGGTAATGCGTGAATCGGTGCGGCCCTCCGAAGAGCGTCCGTCCGAACCGCGGCCGGCAGCTGCGCGGCCGCCTGCTGCAGGGACGTCGTTGCGGTGGGTGCTGGCGGTGCCACGGCCGCGGGCATTGCGCCTGGCAGCTGCTGCCGCCACGGAGCGGTCCTCGTTCTGCTCCCGCACGGCGTCGACGGCTGCCCGGGCCTCGGTGCGGCCTTCGAAGGCAGCAGCGCGGCGCTGGGCGCGGGGAACGTCGGTACGGGCGGGCTCGGCGGAGACCTTGCCCCTGCCGCCACGGCCGCCGCGGCCACCGGCCGACGGGGACGCCTGGCGGCGGGCGCGCTTGCGTTCGGCGTTGGCACCGGTGGAGGTGCCGCCGCCCTGCTGCGCAGCCTTCTTGGCCAGCAGCGCAGCGCGGGTCCGCGGATCGATCTTGTCAGCCATTTCGCCCACCAGTTCGGCGACCAGCGGGGAGTTTGCGGTGACGCGCTCGAAGCTGACCTCAACGCCGGCGGCCTTCATCAGCTTCTTCACGTCGGACTGCTGCTCCGGCAGGGTCAGCGTGACCACGGTGCCGTCGGAACCGGCGCGGGCGGTACGGCCCGAGCGGTGCAGGTACGCCTTGTGCTCGGTGGGCGGATCGACGTGGATCACCAGTTCGACGTCGTCCACGTGTACACCGCGGGCGGCGACGTCGGTGGCCACCAGGACGCGGACGTCACCGTTGGAGAATTCGGCCAGGTTGCGGTCGCGGGCGTTCTGCGAGAGGTTGCCGTGCAGGTCGACGGCGGGGATCCCGGCATCGGTGAGGGTCTTGGCCAGCTTGCGGGCGTGGTGCTTGGTCCGCATGAAGAGGACGCGGCGGCCGGCGCCGGAGGCGAGCTCCACGATCAGCTGCTTCTTGACGGTCTGGTCGTTGACCACCAGCACGTGGTGTTCCATGGTGGTCACCGCGGCCTGCGGGTCGTCCACGGAGTGGGTCAGCGGGTTGGACAGGTAACGCTGGACGATCTTGTCCACGCCGTTGTCCAGGGTGGCGGAGAAGAGCAGGCGCTGGCCCTGGCTGGGGGTCATGTCCATGAGCTTCTTGACCACGGGCAGGAAGCCGAGGTCCGCCATGTGGTCGGCCTCGTCGAGGACGGTGATTTCCACGGCTTCGAGGCTGAGGATGCGCTGGCGGATCAGGTCCTCCAGGCGGCCGGGGCAGGCGATGACGATGTCGACGCCGGCGCGCAGCGCCTTCTCCTGGCGGGCCTGGGAGATGCCGCCGTAGATCACGGTGGTGTTCAGGCCGGCGGCCTTGGCCAGCGGCTCGATGGTGGCGTTGATCTGGGTAGCCAGCTCACGGGTGGGTGCCAGCACCAGGCCCATGGGGCGGCCGGGCTTGCGGAAGTGCTTGGCTTCCCGCTCAGCGAGTCTTGCTACAAGCGGGATAGCGAAAGCGATGGTTTTACCGGAGCCGGTCCGGCCGCGGCCCAGGACGTCGCGTCCTGACAGCGTGTCCGGAAGGGTCTTGACCTGAATGGGGAACGGCTCAACAATTCCCTGCGCGGTAAGGGTGTCTGCAAGCGCCTTGGGAGTTCCGAGGGCAGCGAAAGTAGTCATGTATTTATACGGTCTTTCAGGCGGTATCCAGGCGGATATCGGCCCCCGGCGCCGGTTGGACCAGGGGTTCGCCGAAGAAAAGTCAGGTGATCAACCGTTCTGCTGCATAAAGGGGCAGCCAGCCGGGACCAAATGGAACGCGTTCATCGACGCAGGATGTGCCTCTCACATGAAAAAAGCCCTGTCCCTAAATGAAGGGTTACCAGGGCATCACTGCACATCAAGTTCCACCATCGTAGCATCCCTGCCCCATCGACGTATAAGTGGCGGCCTCCGGGGCCCCTCGGGGCGTTGCCCTGCCGGGTGGCACAAGGCAGGGTTGAGGCATGAGCGAACATGCGGCGCACCACCATGACACGCACGACGACGGCGCCTCCCCCGCCGGGCACGGCACCAACGCGGACGTCACCAACGCGGCCGGCACCAGCGGGGACGTCACCAACGCGGACCATAACGGAGCCGAAGGCGCCAGGGCTGCCATCGATCCAGCCGCGGCCTGGGACGAGCGGTACCGCACCAGGACGCAGCTCTGGAGCGGAAACCCGAACCCGCAGCTGGTCCGCGAGGCCGGCGGCCTGAAGCCGGGGCGTGCGCTGGAACTGGGCTGCGGCGAAGGTGCCGACGCCATCTGGCTGGCCCATCACGGCTGGACGGTCACCGCCGTCGACGTTTCAGCGGTTGCCCTGGACCGGGCGCAGTCCCACGAGAAAGCCGTGTTGGCGCGCGCGAGCGTGCAGGCTGCAGAGGGTGCGCCGGCCAGCCGCATCACGTGGCAGCAGGCCAACCTGGAGCAGTGGCAGCCTGAGGGCGCCTTCGATTTGGTGACCTCGCAGTTCCTGCACTCCGAGGAACTCGACTGGCGGCTTCCGCTGCGGACCGCAGCAGCGGCGGTGAAACCCGGCGGGACGCTCCTGGTGGTTGGGCACCACCCGGACCGGCTGCCGCCGTGGGGCGGCGGGCACCACCACGGGGACATGTTCTACAAGGGCGAGGACCTGGTCCGGGAACTGTCCCTGGCGGGCCCGGGCTGGCAGGTGGAAGTGCTGACCAGCCGTGAGCGCCCCGTCACGGGGCCGGAGGGCCAACAGGCCACCATCGCGGACGTCGTGCTGCGGGCCACCCGCCTCCGCTGACCGGCGCGTTCACCCCGCGCGGGAGGTGACCCGCGGCGCCACCACCGCCGCGGCGACGCCCACCAGCGCAGCGAAGGTGAAGACGCCGGCGAAGGAGGCCGCCGTCGTCGTGAACGCCGTGAAGACGATGCCCGTGGTGGCCAGTGCCAGGGCCCCGCCGAGGGAGTCGGAGATGGACATGGCCGAGGAGTTGAAGCCTTCGTTGTCCTTCGTGGACAGGGCCAGGGTCATCACGCTGAGCCGCGGATAGAGCAGGCCCATGCCGCCGCCGGCGAAGATCCAGCCTACGATCGCGACGGCGGCGGGCCAGTGCAGCGCGGTGGTGGCCAGCGCGAGGATGACCGCGCCGAGGACCATGAATGCCCCGGTGCTGACCGCGCCCGGGTGGGACAGTCGGTCACCCAGCCGGCCTTGCACGGCGGCGGCCGCCGCCCAGGCCAACGCGCCGCCGGTGAGGGTGAGCCCGGCGAAGGTGGGCGAGAAGCCATACTGCTCAATCAGCAGGTACGGCAGGTAGACCTCGGCGCCGAAGAACGAGGCTGACGCGAGTCCGCGGGCCAGGATGACACTCGGCAGCCCGCGCCGGGCGAGGAGGGTGCCGCGGGGAACCAATGGCCGGACGGCGGCAAGGGCAAGCGAGACGGCGGCGACGGCCAGGACCGCGGTGGCGGCCGGAAAGCCCTCGATGCGGACCTCGGCGGACAGGTTCAGCCCCAGCACCGCGACGGCGGCGAGCGCCGCCCAGCCCAGCCGGCCGATGGCCCAGGGCGTTGCGGGTGCCGCCGCTCCCGGCCGGTCCATCCCCTTCAGCACCGGGGCGATCATGAGCAGGGCCGGAATGACGAGCCCCACGACGCCCAGGAACACCCAGTGCCAGCTGAAGACCTGCGCCACGATGCCTGCGGCAAACGGTCCCACGAGCGAGGGGATCACCCAGGCGGCGGAGAACGCCGCGAAGATCTTGGGGTGGAGCGCGCCCGGAAAAATCCGCGCCACCAGGACGTACAGCGCCACTGTCAGGGCGCCGCCGCCGAGGCCCTGGACCAGCCTGCCGGCCACCAGCATCGGCATGGACACGGCGGTGCCCGCGATCAGGAGGCCAACCACGAACAGGGCAACGGAGGCGTAGAGGGGGACGGTGGGGCCGCGGCGGTCGGACCAGTTGCCGGCGGCCACGTTGCCGATTACCCCTGTTGCCAGGGGGCCGGCGAAGGCGAGGGCGTAAAGGCTTGCGCCGTCCAGTTCGCGGCTGACCAGCGGCATGATGGTGGTTACCGCCAGCGATTCGAAGGCAGCAAGGAACACCAGCGCGCAGGTCCCCACCGTGACCCACAGGTAGGGCCGCTGGAGGATGCCGGCCATGGGCTCTGTTGCGGGCAGGGTGGGGCGGCGCACTGTCCCCTACCCCACATACCTGTTGCGGCCGGCGCGGTAGCCAAAGACGGCGGCCAGCAGCCCCACCATAAGGAACAGGAAGCCTGCGGCGGCAAAGGATCCTGTTCCCTGGTGCAGCTGCCCCACCATCAGGGTCCCGGTGGAGCCCAGGCCGTACCCGACGCCCTGCATCATGCCGGACAGGTGCGCGGCGGTATGCCCGTCGCGGGTGCGGAGCATGATCATGGTGAGGGCCACCGCGGTGAGGCTGCCCTGCCCCAGCCCTAACAGCCCTGCCCACACCCAGACCAGGTCCAGCGGCCCGAAGATGCTCAGCGCGAAGCCGCCTCCGGTCATCAGGGCAACAACGGTATTGATGGCCCGCTGGTCCCGGAACCGTGCCGCCAGGGCGGGTGCGAACAGCGAACCCAGCATCTGCAGCACGATGCTCACCGAGACGATCAGCCCGGCAGTGGCGCCGTCCACGCCGCGTTCCCGCAGGATGGGGGCCAACCAGGCGAAGACACTGAAGGACATCATGGCCTGCAGCACCATGAAGATGGTGACCTGCCAAGCCACCGCTGAACGCCACACGTTCACGCCGTCCCTGACGGCCTGGTGCCGGGCCGGGTGCTGGCGCAGCGCCACCGGCAGGAAGAGGAGAAGGACGACGGCGGCCGGCAGGGCCCAGGACCACAGCGCCACGGTCCACTCCCCCGCAGCCGAGTAGACCGGGTAGGTGAAGCCGACCCCCAGCGCGGCCGAGGCACAGATGGCCGTGGTGTACAGCCCGCCCATCAGGCCCAGCCGATGCGGGAAGTCGCGCTTGACCAGTCCGGGAAGCAGGACGTTGCACAGCGCGATGGCCGCACCGCACGCCGCAGTTCCGGCGAGGAGGCCGGGCAGGTGCCCGCCGGGAAGTCCAGGGTCAGCAGGGCGGAGCAGCAGCCCCGCGGTCAGCACTGCCATAGCCCCGAGCAGCACTCGTTCGGCGCCGAACCTCCGCGCCAGCACCGGCGCCATTGGCGCGAACACCCCCAGCAGGGTGACCGGCACCGTCGTCAGCACCACCACGGCCCAGCCGGGGAGCGACGCCTGCGCCGTGATCTCGGGAAGTACCGCCGAGAAGCTGGAGAACACGGTGCGGAGGTTCAGCCCGATCAGCACCAGGCACAGTCCCAGGTAGGCCAGTTGCCTGCGGCTGCCCACCCGGGTTGGTGCCGCGGCCGGCGTTTCGTCGATCTCGGCATCAACCAGGCTGCTGCCGCCTGGGCGGCTCGTGGGGCTCAGCTCCCCGGGTTCCTGTTGCTGGTGCTGTTGCCGTTGCTTCCTTGCCCCGGCACTCGTTGCTTCCGTCACCCGCCCATTCTTGCAGCACCGGCGCTGGCGGGTCCCCGCCAGGGCCCCGGCGACTTGCCGCTGCCACCCCGCACCCGGAGGTTATCCACATACGGGAGCCGGTGGCTTTTGGAGCGGCCGGCGCTTTCCTAGTTTGGAGACGCGGACCGTTGCCAAACGAAGTCCTTTGCCCGTCCGCTGCCCTACCCGTCCACTGCCCAACTACCGGCCAATCCGGCCCAGCAGGGAGAACATGAGCGTGCAGCCCCTCCAAGAGTCCATTCCGCCCGTCCCCGGACAGCGGGTTTCCGGCAAGGCCATCGCCAGCCTGGTGCTGTCCATCGTGGCACCGGCCACACTCTACATTTCCAGTCCCCTGGCGTTTATGGCCGTGCTGATGACCTACCCGGATGAAGGCCCGTCGCCCGCTCCCTGGGTGGCGCCGTTGGTCTTCCTTAGCCTGCCGCTTGCCTGCTGGCTCGTGGCCGTCCCGTTGGCTGTATCCGTCATCAGGAAGTCCACAGGCCGATCGGGCGGTTGGGGGCTGGCGGTGGCATCACTCTGGGTGTCCGGCGTTCTCTTCGTGATCGCCCTGGTCCTCTCGCTGAGGTACGTGCCCATGCTGTTCTACTGATCCCGCAGGGTCCATCCGGGTTCGCGGGTCCATCCCGGCGGCGGACGACGGGGCCGGACGGCAGCTGCGGTGGAGCGGCCGGCGGGGCATGACGGCTGCTGCGGTGGAGCGGGTGGCCGGGGGCGGCCAAGCAGGGCCGGGCGGGCGGGCGGCGTTGCCTGCCGGTATTCTGGAGGGGATGAGCGATTCCCCCGAAAACCCCCAGCAGCCGCATGTCCCCAGGCCCGTGACGCCCGGAACACAGGCGTCCTTCGGCACCTACGGTGGCCGGCCGGTCAGCTTCGTGCGCCGCGGCACCCGCCTTCAGGGCCGGCGCCAGACCGCCTGGGAGGAGCACGCAGAACGGTGGGCCGTGGACGTCCCCCGGCACGTCGCCAACACGTCGGTCCACCCGGATTACACGTTCGACGCCGAGGCGGAGTTTGGCCGCAAGGCGCCGCTGGTGGTGGAAATCGGTTCAGGCCTGGGCGATGCCATCTGCCACGCCGCCGAACAGAACCCGGACACGGACTTCCTGGCCGTTGAGGTTTACACGCCCGGCCTGGCCAACACCATCATCAAGATCAACGGCCGGGGCCTCACCAACGTCCGCGTGGTGGAGGCCAACGCCCCTGAGGTGCTGGCCACCATGCTGCCCGAAGGTTCCGTCGATGAACTCTGGGTCTTCTTCCCGGACCCCTGGCACAAGTCCCGGCACCACAAACGCCGGCTGATCCAGCCCGAGTTCGCCGGGCTGGCCTCCCGTGCGCTGAAGCCCGGCGGACTGTTCCGGATTGCCACGGACTGGTCCAACTACGCCATCCACGTCCGCGACGTGATGGCAGGGTCCGCCGATTTCGAGAACCTGCACACCGGCGAGCGCCGCGGACCGGAGAGCCCGCTGACCCAGGTGTGGCAGTCCGGCGTCGAATCCGTGGTGGGCGGCGCCCCCGTCCGCGAGGGCCGCGCCCCTGTCAGCACCGGCCACACCGGTCCCAACGAGGGCGTGGACGAGACCGGCGGCTGGGCTCCCCGGTTCGAAGGCAGGATCAAAACCAGCTTCGAGGCGAAGGCCCATGAAGCCGGCCGGCTGATCTTCGATCTTTGCTACCGCAGGCGCCAGGCCTGACAGCCGGGCGCTGAGACCTCGCCGGCTGAACGATTCAGCTGACGCTGATGGCGGAGACGACGTCCTTGAGCAGGTCCAGGCGCGGCTCCGCTTCGGGGCTGGTGTAGGGCCAGATCACCACGACGCCGATGAACCGGCCGTTTTCCAACACGCCTACGGTCGCGGCTACTTTGGGTGATCCCTGGGCGTCGCTGTAGCCCGCCACCACGGCGTACGCGGACTTGCCCGGCAGGCCGAGTTCGCCTTCAGCCAGCAGTGTTCCGCCGCGCTCCTCCAGGTAGAACCCTGCCATCAGGTGCGCCCAGCCTGTGGCCTGTGGCGCGTCCTGCACCGAGTTGTCGTCCTTGATGACGGTGACCAGGACTCCGCCCAGCAGCCCGTACTGCTCAGTGTTGGGACCGGCGCTGGAATAATCCAGGACCTGGGTGTACTCAGGAAAGTCTGCGGTAAACCCCAGCGGGGATTCGATGTGCACTGACATGGGTTCAGAGCCTCTCGAGCTTGGTGTCGTTGGGGACCTTATAGTACGTGGACACGTTGGTGGTGGCCGAACTTTCGGTCTTGACCTCCACCTCGCCCAGCTTCACGTCGAAGCCGGCCTCGTTGGACGCGGTCACCACGCTGTTGACCTGGACGGTGGCCGAGCCGGCCTCGTACAGTTTGGCGGCGTCCTGCGCTGCACCGTAGTCGTTGCCCAGGGCGACGTTGCGCAGGTAGCTGTCCACCACGGCGCGGTTCTCCGGGGTGTAGTCCACGTTGATCTTCACGGTGCCCTGCGTTCCCGCGGACACGGAGGATTCCACCTTGGCTGCCTTCACGTCGGTGCCCTCGGTAACGCCCTGCGCCACGGTGCCTTCCATCGAGACCGTCACGGAATCGATGTTGTTGCCCTTGTCCATGTTGACCTGCAGGCCGCCCTTGCCGGAGGCCTCGAACGTCCGCCCGTCCAGGTTGAGCTTGCCCTGGGCCGACACTTCGCCGCTGGCGGTCGCCGTGCCGTCCGTGAGGTTCCGTTCGTAGGAGAGGTCCAGCTTGGCTGAACCGGAGGCTGCCCCGCTCTCGCCCTCCGCTTCGAGGGACAGCGTGCCCTTGGCCTTGTCCGTCTGGCCGGTTGAGCCGTTGTCTCCGGCGGCATCGTTGATGGTGTCCAGGACGTAGCCGGGCGGGTTGCCGGCAACATCCTTGATGTCGCCGATGCTGTCCGGCGGCAGGTCCCGGTACATCTGGGCCCGCGCAGCCTGGGCTTCCTCCACGCTGCCGAACTTGTACTCCCGCGAGACTTCGCCGCTCAGGGTGACACCGGCAGTGCCCGAGGTGTCATTGACGCCCAGGCCCATGTTTCCGTAGACCTTCATGGTGGCGGAACCGTCCGCGTTCTCCACCACCTCGGTGCCCACTTCGGCACCGCCGTGCACCCAGGCGACGCGCGCTTCGATGGAGGCCTTGCCGGTCTCCGTGTAGACCGGAATGTCCGCCTTGGCCAGTTCCTGCAGGTGTTCCTTGGCCAGCTGCTGCGCGGACTCGGGAATGCCGCCGTCCATGCGCATGAGGTCCTTGGCGAAGGGGCCGTCCGAGCCTTCGCCCTCGATCAGGTACTTCCGGTCCGCCTCGGACAGGCTTGCCCACCACTTGGCCTGCTCCTCGGGGCTGGCGTTGAGCATCCGGTCCAGGCCGGACTCAAGTTCCTTGCGGTGTTCGGCCGCGGCCGCGGCGGCTGCTGCCTGCTCCTGCAACCAGTCCCGTGCCTGCCCCGCCAGGGACTTGATCCGGTCCCAGGTGCCGCCCCCGCCGCTTCCGCCGGAGGAGTTGGAGGATTTCTCCTGCTCGTCCGCGTGCTTCATCAGGATCTTGGAATTGGCCCGGAGGCTGGACACCACCTTTTCCAGGTTGGGCCGGTGGCTGGAGCTCCAGTCCTGGCGGAAGCGGGCGCCGTCGGCCCCTTTCCACGGTGCTGACTGGATCTGGCCCTGCAGCGAACCTGCGCGGCTGCTCAGCAGGGAGGCGGCCTGGTCCACTGCCTTGGCCAGCGCCCGCAGCTGGCTGACGTCAGCGCCGTAAAAAGTCATGGTGTTCCCCCGGGTGGTTCGCGGTGAGTGTGAATCGCTGAAGCTTATGGTTGCACAACCACCGAACAGGGGCGATGGGGATCCCTCCCCATCACCCGGACCCGTGGCACGATTACCTTATGTGGGGCACGCATACCGGTGAACCACAGCGCCGCCGCCCGGCGCACGCACAAAGGAACTGCCATCAAAAGAGAACTTAAGCAGGCCGCCGATGCGGCTGAAGACGTCACCAACTCCCGGGCACTGGAAGTGCTGGCCAGGGCGGGATTCGCGGCCAGCGGCATACTGCACCTCCTGGTGGGTGCCATAGCCATCCGCCTCGCCACCGGGGGAACCGGCAGCGCGGACTTCAGCGGGGCCGTGGCCGAGCTTGCCACACAGCCCGCCGGACCGTTCCTGCTGTGGGCCAGCTTCGCCGCCTGCGCAGCCCTGGCCATCTGGCAGGCCAGCGATGCGATCTTCGACTACACCCACCTTGCCGCCAAACAAAAGGCCGCCAACAAGGCCAAGGCGGCAGCGCAGGCAGTGGTGTTCGCCGGCATGGCCCTGACGCTGATGTCCTTTGCCATGGGCACCGGCTCCGACGAAGACAACCGCAAGGCCGCCAGCGACCTGACTTTCTCGCTGATGAAGGCTCCGGGCGGCGTCGCCCTCCTGGTACTGCTGGGAACCGCCATCGCCGTCACCGGCGTCGTGTACGCCATCCGCGGGCTGCGGAAATCCTTCGAAAAGCACCTGGTGTTGCCCAGCAATCCCACCGCCGGGACCGCCGTCACGGTGCTGGGCGTGGCCGGCTATGTGGCTAAGGGAACGGTGCTGTTGCTGACCGGGCTGCTGATCGCCATCGCCGCGTGGCAATCACATCCGGAGCAATCCACCGGCCTGGACGGCGGCCTGCGTGGCCTGCGGGACCAGCCCATGGGGATCTACCTCCTGGCTGCGGTGGGGGCAGGGCTGATTTGCTACGGCGTGTTCATGATCGTGCGTGCCAGGATCGCCCGGATGATCAAGTAGTCCTGCGGGAAGTACTTGAGGTTGCGGGGCACGGCCGGCTCGAAGCCCCGGCGCGGCCGGGTTGCTGCCCGTGTCGCTAGGGTTGGACCATGCCCCAGGTACGCGCTGAACGCCATATCCGCACCGACCCGGAGTCGGCGTTCGCCTTCTCCCAGACCACGGGTTCCTTCCGGTTGAAATGGGATCCGTTCATCTCCTCGCAGGGTTTCCTGGACGGCGCAGCCCAGGCCGGCAAAGGAGTCAGGACCCGGACGCGGTCCCGCCTGGGCCTGGTGATGGTCAGCGAGTACGTCTCCTATGCGCCGCCCCGGAACGTGGGCATGACCATGGTGTCCGGGCCCTGGTTCTTCGAAAACTTTGGCGGGGGCTGGCGCTTCACGGTGGACGACGGCGGCACCCGGGCCGTCTGGAAGTACACCTTTTCCTGCCGCCCGGCGCTGCTGCGGCCGGTGATGGAAAAGGTCGGCACCTGGCTGCTGGGCCGGGAGATCGAGAAGCGGATCGAGGCGTTTGCACGCGCTTGCGAGGACGCCGCCCTCCAGGCGGAGTTCCGGGAACTCCACGGCCGTACAGCCTAGGGAACGGTGATGACGGCGACCGCCTGCTGCGTCCCGTCCCGCAGTTCCACACTGGAGATTTTGCCCAGCTGGATCGGCGTGGCTCCGGTGACCTTGACCCGGCCGCTGGGCGTAGCCGTCCAGGCGCACGCGCGGTCCTCGCCGCCGTCGCGGTCCCTGACCCACAGCGAGAGCGTCCCGTCGGACGGCAGGCTGCTGCCGTTCACCGCCAGTTCGGTCCCCCAGGTCTTCCGGGCCAGGTCGATGCTGAACTGCAGCCCTCCCCCGGACTGCACCGAGTAGGTAGCGTCCGGCTGCGGCGCCCGCACCAGCAGCGGCCCCACGGCGAGGCCTACTGCAAGGCAGGCAGCGGCGGCGGCGCCCGCGAGCGCTACCCACCGCCGTCGCATTGTCCGGCGACGGCGCGCAAGTTCGTGCAGCAGCGGCTGCGACGCAGGAGCCTGTTCCGCGGCCGGGCGGGGAAACGCCGCGGGCAAGGCGTCCGCCAGCCCGGCCGCAGGCACGGGCCCCATGGCACCGGGCTCAGCGGCACCGGGCTCAGCGGCACCGGGCTCAGCGGCACCGGGCTCAGCGGCACCGGATTCCGTGGCGCCGGGAACCGAAGTGAGGGCCAGGGCGTCCGGTGCGGGAAGGACGTCGAGCAGCGCGGGGAGTGTCTCCAGCCCGGCGAGTTCATCCCGGCATTCGCGGCACTGCCCCAGGTGAGATTCGAACATTGCCCGGTCTCCGGCGTCGAGCCCGCCCAACAGATAGGCACCCAGCAGGTAGTGGGGGTCCGAGGTCATGGTTCCACCCCCATCTCGTCCAGGATGGTCCGCAGGGCCCGCACGGCGTAGTAGGCGCGGGACTTCACGGTGCCGCTGGGGATGTTTAGCTGGGCGGCCGCCTCGTTGACCGTGAAGCGGCGGTAGTGCAGCGCCACCAGGACGTCCCGGTGTTCCTTGCTGAGGCGCAGGAGGGCCTCCTCGATCAGCACCCGGTTCAGCAGGCCGTCCACGCGCTCCATGACCCCGGCCTGGCGGGCGGGTTCGCCCTCCAGCGTTTCGGCGGGGCGGCGCTGGGAGCGCCGGTAGTTGTCGATCATGATGTTCCTGGCCGTCCGGTAGAGGTAGCTGCGGATGCTGCCATTGATGTCGGGTGCCTGCTGCCAGACCCGCAGCACGGTTTCCTGCACCACGTCCTCGGCCAGCTGCGGGTCCCGCGATGCACTGAGCACGAACCGGCGCAGCGCCGTGCCGTGTTCACGGTAGAGGGACTCCACCGCATCCTCGTCGAGCGGCATCCCATCCTCCTGCCCGCGTTCACCCGCTGTTTGTCCATTCAGACGCCGTATCCGGGCAAATGGTTCAACCGCACCGGCCTACCCTGTTTTGCCGCCGCCTTGAACCATTCTTCACCCGGAGGCGTCATACCGGTTAGCGCCCGGTGATCCGACGCCGGACACCAGCAAAGGAGCAACCATGAAATCCCGTTTGGGTGCAGGTTTCGCCATTTTGGCCCTCACTGCTGCGCTGGCCGCCTGCGGCGGAAGCAGCGGAACCACGCCGGCCTCCACTCCGGCCGGCACGGCAAGCGCCCCGGCCACGTCCGCTGCGACCGCTTCACCGTCCGCCACCTCCACCGGTACCTCAAGTGCCGCCGTCGACCTCAAGACGGCGTCCTCCAGCGCGGGCACCATCGTGGTGGATGCCAAGGGAATGAGCGTCTATTTCTTCACGAAGGACACCAAGGACTCAGGTACCAGTGCGTGTGCTGATGCCTGCCTGAAGGCGTGGCCGCCGCTGACCACCACGTCCTCCACACCGTCGGCCGACGGCGTGACCGGGAAGCTGGGCACCATCACCACCGCGGACGGCAAGCAACAGGTCACGCTTGAGGGCATGCCGCTGTACTACTTCGCCAAGGACACCAAGCCCGGCGATGTCCTGGGCCAGGGCGTCAACAACGTCTGGTACCTGGCAAACCCGTCCGGCAGCATGATCCAGACGGCCAGCGGCGCTGCCTATTAGGGATGGACTGCCAGGTCCTTGGCTTGGCGGAAACGGCTTTTCGTGGGCACAGGGCCTCAGGCAGGGTCCTCAAGCACAGAGACGGGCTGCAGGCGCCTATTGGTGGGGGGCTGCAGGAAGTGTGGTGGGCAGCGGAAGCTGCGGCACTTCCGGCAGTGGCACCTGCGGCCGCTGGGGCAGCCTGTCCGTGACCTCCGTGGGGACGGCTGTGGGCAATGGCCCTTGCCCTGGCACGCCCGCAGGCTTGCCCGGTGTCGCGGCCGGGGACGGGACGCCTTCCGGAACAGCGGGAGCGTCCGACGCCGGCGCCCCGGAAGGTGCCTCAGCCGGCGCAGGTGTCGTGGGCACCGCGGCCGGGCTCACCGGCGCGGCCGGGGCAGGCGCCGCCGGTTCCGCCGGTTGCGCCGGGGGTACGGGGGCCTGCCGTTGTCCGGCGGGCCCGGATCCGGTGACGAAAGAGGTCACGGCGTGGTTCAGGTGGGTGAACGAATCGCGGATGCCCTGATCGGACGCGGCGGCAACAGCGCCGCCGGCGGTCAGGGTGACGCCCAGTGTCAGCGCGGTGAGGGCGGCCCGGCGCTTCGCCCGGCGCCGCGCGGCAAGCTCGTCGCCGGGTGAGCCTGTTGCGCCGGTTACGCCATGCGCGTCATCGGCCAGGGCAGGGGAATCCGCAGCGGCGGGTTCAGCCGGGGTAGCAGACTCGGCAGCGGTTCCGCCGGACCCGGCAGTGCGGGCACGCTCGAGCAGCGCTGCGACGGCGGCCGAGGGCTCGGGAACGTCGGTGCCCAGGGCGCGGAGCTGCAGAAGCGCGGGGCGGAGCTGGCCGTCGTCGTCCAGGTCTGCCTCGAGCAGCAGCTGGTCAACGAATCCTTCACTGCGGGATCCTGCGGTGTCACTCATGATTCGCCTGGTTTCTTTTGAGCGTCTGTGCCTTGAGGTTTTGGAGGGCCCTGCGCTGGAGCTGCTTGATGGCTCCGGCGCTTTTGCCCATGATGGCGGCCACCTGTTCGATGGACAGGTCCGCCACGATGCGGAGGGCCAGGACTTCCTGGTGTTCATCGGCCAGCCCTTCGAGCATGGCGGCCGCCCCTCCGGTGAGTTCCACCGCGTGGTCTTCCGCGGACGGGGATGTCCGGGCGTCGTCGTGGGGATCGTATGGCGTCAGCTGCGGCCTGCGCTCCAGCCGGCGGTAGTGGTCCACCATGCGGGCGTGGGCGATGGAGAAGATCAATGATTTTGCGCCCTGCAGGCCGCCCGTGAGGCTTTCGATCCTGGGGTAGAAGGCAAGGAAGACGTCCTGGGTCACGGCCTCGGGATCATCGACGCCGCGGGCTTTGAGGTAACCCTGAACCGGGCCGGCGAAGGACCGGTAGGCAGCAGCAAACAACACAGCGGGATCTGCTCCGGCTGTGTTCTCGAATTCTTCGGTTTCTGCTTGGGCCAAAGTGTCCAGCACCAGCGGCTCCTCCATTCCGGGACTCGGCGTGCGCACGCCCTCCCGGTTCTATCTGCAGGCTGCCGGCGCGTTGCCCCGGCTGCGGCTTACCTGCCGCGGTGGACTGCGGGGGCAGGCGGCAAAGGCCGTTTCCCGCAGTCCACCCTAGCCAACTGCTGCTAGCGGGCGGAAACGGAAGGTACGTCTACGCTGTTGCCCGGAATGGCGGGAACTGCGGGCACAGCCGGAACCTTGGGGGCGTCGTCAAGGCCGGGGACGGCGGGAACAGCAGGAACGGCCGGCACGGTGGGGACGGCCGGGAGTTCCGGGCGGTGGGCGTCGACGGCGGCGGAACCGTTGGCGGATGCGGCAGCCTTTGCTGCGGCATCCGCGTCAGCCGCGACGTCGGCGCAGTAGCTCTCGATGTTGGCTTCGCCGTCGGCGGCGAGCTTCAGCGAGGAGAAGCCCTCGGAGGAAGCGTTCAGGCCACCGTGGGTGAAGGCGGTGCACAGGCCGATTGCTGCGGCACCTGCGGCGTCCACGGCGGAGTTGGCGGCGGCGGAGGCCGAGCCCTTGGCAGCGACGCTGTCCTCGCTGACCTTGGCGTCGGCGTCAGCGGAAGCGGTTGCGTCTGCGGAGGCGGTGGCCTTCGCCGTGGAAGCAGCGGCAGCCTTAACGTCTTCAGCATCAGTGTTGGCTGCGGCGCCGGCGGTGCCTTCGAGAGCGTCTGAAGCGGCGTTGGCAGCCAGCTTCGGGGCCGGAGCGCCGAAGAGTTCGTGGGCGGTCTGCTGGGCTTCGGTGGGGAGGACACCGGAGGCGGCAGCTGCGCCGGTTCCACCTACTGCCAGGGTGCCTGCTGCCAGGACTCCGGCGGCGACTTTACTGGTGGCGAGAACGGTGAACAAAGACATAAAACACTCCAAACCTTGGCGACTTGCGGGTCGGGGCCGGTGGGCCCATCACCTCCTACATCGCCTGACGGTCCGCAAAGGTTACGGGTGCTGTGAAAGTTTTTTCGGACGAACGGTTTCCAGGGCCCCGGTCAGCCGCTTCTTTGGCGGGAAGGGCCCGCATTCGCTGTTGTGCTACAGCGGATGCGGGCCCCGGACGCTCAACGGCCGTGAGCAGGACAGACAGGCCTGTTCCTAGGCGTCGAGCAGCCCGGCGTCAGCCTCTTCGAACTCCACGGCTGCCACGATTTCCTGCGTCTCGGGGTTGATCATGAAGGCTTCGTCGTCCTCCTCGACCATGAGGAAGTCGCCGTGGTCGGTACTGAAGTACCACGCGAGGGTCTTTTCACCGTCGTGCACGTAGTTGGGCTCACCCATGGTGATCCTGGCCAGCTCGTAGCCGGCAATGCTGCACAGTTCACGGATGATGAGTTCGAAGTCGGGTGCATCCTCCAGGGCCTCCTGGGCCGCCCTGGCCTCGCGCTCGGGCAGGTCCGGGATCTGGGCGGCGAGCTGCTGGATGTAGGCGCCCACCTCTTCGTCATCGAGGACCAGCAGGTCTGCCTGGCCGCGCAGCCACGCCGCGTTGAGGGCGGTGATGTTCTCCCGTTCCAGCAGTTCCTCGAACTCGCCATCGAGCTCTTCCATGGCGAGGACCCCGGCCGGCACCTCGTCGTCGTCATCCAGCGGTCCGTCCAGGTAGTGCTCCGCGTCCTCTTCGGACAGGGCCTCATAGGCTTCCACTGCGCGGTTGAACAGGTCCAGGTGCGCCGTGGCGCCCATGCCGGCCATGCCCTCCCGGATGAGGGTGTCCGTCTCGTTTCGGTCAACGGACATGAAGGCGTACTGAGCGAAGCCGCCCTCCAGCGCCTGCGTGAGGTAGAAATCGACGTAGTAGCTGCGGACGGCAACGGGCGACATTTCATCCGTGGCCAGGAGCGCGGTGTGCATGGCATCCACCACGCTGACGTTGGCCGCCACCGCTTCCTCATCACTTGCTTCGATGCTGCTGCTGGTCAGGACGACGGGCTGCTGGGTGGTGATCATGGAATCCCTCACTGCTGGCTGGTGCTGCGGACATTTTTCACGCTACGTCCGCAAAACTGCCGCCCCGTGGAGGGGGACATGAACGTCAGGCGAAGTTTTCATGGGAGGCAGGTGCCGGGGCCGCGGCACGGCCGGGCGGCCGGGCGAACTAAGATGGATCAGATAACCACCCGACGGACCCGGCCCTTCCGTGGGCTGCTGAAAGTAGCGCGCACCATGCCATCCCAACCGGACGAGAGTGCGGCACTGGCAATACAGACCCCCGCCATCAACGACCGCTCGCTCGCGGCCGGGCTTGCCTATGCCATGGGCAGCCGGGTCACCGGGATATCGTTCGACGCCGGCACCGGGCTCATGCTGGGCAAGGTCAGGGGAAGCGCGGACACACCGTATTCCACCACCGCCAAGCTGGTCCGCAAGGGCGGCGGGTGGAGCTGCACGGTGGGTGTGTGCAGCTGCCCGGTGCGGAAAGACTGCAAGCACGTTGCGGCCCTGCTGTTCGCGGCTGAAGACAACCCGGCAACACGGGTCCAGCTGCTGGCCCCGTCAACGTCCACGCAGGTCTCGCACCAGCCCGGCGGGGCTGTCCTGTCGGACTGGGAGCAGGCCCTGAACCCGCTGATTGCCAAGCCGGGATCGGCTCCTTCGGGCAGCGGGGTGCCGCTGGCGCTGCAGTTCGAGGTCGAAGAACCTGCCCCGCACTTCTCCTACACCGGCCGGCGGGACCCGGTGCGCAGCGTCCGGCAGCTCAAGGCCCGGCCTGTGATCATGGGCGCCAAGGGCAAGTGGATCCGCGGCGACGTCTCCTGGAATACCCTGAACTACCTGAATTTCCGGCGGGAATCGAACCAGGAACACGTGGAGTGGCTGCAGGAGTTCCTGGCCTCCCACTCGGCGGCGGCCAGCCGGATGCACAACGCCTCCGGGCTGTGGCTGGGGCTGAACTCCTACTCGGGGAAGAACCTGTGGAGCCTGCTGGCCGACGCCCGGAAGATCGGGCTCGTCCTGGTCAACTCGCGCGGCTCTGAGCCCGTGCGGCTCGCCGAGGCGCCTGCCGCCGTCGCGCTTTCCCTTAGCCGGTACGGCGCGCCCGATACCGAGCCCGCCACCCCGGCCAGCAGTACGTCCGACGGCGGACTGGAGCTGGCGCCCACCATCACCGTGGAGGGCGAAGAGATCGATCCGGCGGCCGCGGGGACCATCGGCCGGCCCGCGCACGGGATCTTCTTCACCACCGGGGAGGCCTCGCTGCCGGGCGTACCCGATCCGGACGGCATCCTCACGCTGGCCCCGCTGGAGAGCGGGCTCAGCGAGGAACTGCTGGCGTTCGTCACAACCGGCAGCACGCTGCACATCCCGGCGAAGGATGAATCGAGATTCCTCACCGGCTTCTACCCCAAACTGAAGCAGACCGCGCGGGTCACGGCCCGGGACGAATCGGTGGAGCTGCCCACGCTTGCCGTTCCGTCGCTGTCCCTGCTGGCGAACTACGGCAACGACCACCGGGTCCGGCTGCACTGGGAATGGCACTACAAGAGCGGCAACCACGTGACAGCCCAGCCGCTGTGGCGCCACCCGGGTGACCAGGGCTACCGCGACGACACCGCGGAGTCCCGCATTCTGGAAGGCATCGGGCAGCCGTGGGACGTTGTGGCCGCGCTGGGCGAGTCCTCCACCGGCGGCTGGGGCACTCCCCGGCTGGCGGCCTCCGCCGAGCTGAAGGGACTGGACACCCTCGCCTTCACCGAGGAGGTACTGCCGCGGCTGCGTGAAGCACGGGACGTGGACGTGGAGACGGCCGGTGACATCGCGGACTACCGCGAGGCCGAGGAAGCGCCGGTGGTGTCCATCTCCACCAAAGCCACCGAGCAGCGCGACTGGTTCGACCTCGGCATCCAGATTTCGCTGGAAGGCCAGCCGGTGTCCTTCGCCGCAGTGTTCTCCGCCCTGGCGTCCGGGCAGACCAAAATGCTGCTGCCCAGCGGCGCGTACTTCTCCCTGGACCTGCCGGAACTGCACCAGCTGCGCGCCCTCATCGAAGAAGCCCGTTCGCTGCAGGACAACAAGGATGCGCCGCTGCAGATCAGCCGGTTCCAGGCCGGGCTCTGGGATGAGCTGGCGCACCTGGGGATCGTGGACCAGCAGGCGGCCACGTGGCGCTCTGCGGTGGGCGGCCTCCTGGAGGGCGGCATTGACGGGCTGCCGCTGCCGGCTTCCCTGAACGCCGAGCTCCGCCCGTACCAGCTTGAAGGGTTCAACTGGCTCAGTTTCCTGTACAAGCACAGCCTGGGCGGAGTCCTCGCGGACGACATGGGCCTCGGCAAGACCGTGCAGGCGCTCGCCCTGATGTGCGCGGCGAAGGAACTGGCTGTCGAGGCCGCCGCGGCGCTCCCGGACGCTCCGGTTTCGGGGGCAGCGGTTTCGGCGGCCGCGGTTCCGCAGGATCCGGCCGCGGCTGGTGGCTCGTCCGACGACGGCCCTGGCACGCCGGGTGCGCAGCCTTCGGAAACCCGGCCCGCCGCCGCCGCGCCCTTCCTCGTGGTGGCCCCCACCAGCGTGGTGGGCAACTGGGCGCTCGAAGCCGCCCGCTTCGCCCCTGGCCTCACCGTCCGCGCGGTGGGAGAGACCTTCGCCAAGAGCGGGCAGGACGTGGCGGATTCGTTGGGCGGGGCCGACGTCGTGATCACCTCCTACGCGCTGTTCCGGATCGACTACGAGTCGTATGCCTCCCGCGAGTGGTCCGGACTGGTGCTGGATGAAGCGCAGTTTGTAAAGAACCACCAGTCCAAGGCGTACCAGTGTGCCCGGAAGTTACCGGCGGCCTTCAAGCTGGCCATCACCGGCACCCCGCTGGAGAACAACCTGATGGAGTTCTGGGCGCTGACGTCCATCGTGGCCCCGGGCCTGTTTTCCAGCCCCAAGCGCTTCGCCGAGTACTACCAGAAGCCGGTGGAAAAGAACGGCGACAAGGGCCAGCTGGAGAAGCTCCGGCGCCGGGTCCGGCCGCTGATGATGCGGCGCACCAAGGACCAGGTGATCAAGGACCTGCCGCCCAAGCAGGAGCAGATCCTGGAAGTGGTGCTGAACCCGCGGCACCAGAAGGTCTACCAGACGCACCTGCAGCGCGAGCGGCAGAAGATCCTGGGGCTGATCGAGGATGTGAACAAGAACAGGTTCACCATCTTCCAGTCGCTGACGCTGCTGCGGCAGCTCAGCCTGGACGTCTCGCTGGTGGATCCTGCCTTGTCCGCGGTGCGGTCCTCGAAGCTGGATGTCCTCTTCGAGCAGCTCGAGGACCTCGTGGCAGAGGGGCACCGGGCCCTGATCTTCAGCCAGTTCACCGGGTTCCTGGGCAAGGTCCGGGAGCGGCTGGACGAGGAGGAAATCGAGTACTGCTACCTCGACGGCGGCACCCGGAACCGTGCCGACGTGGTCAGCGAATTTAAGAACGGCAGCGCCCCGGTGTTCCTGATTTCGCTGAAGGCCGGTGGATTCGGGCTCAACCTCACCGAGGCCGACTACGTCTTCCTGCTCGATCCGTGGTGGAACCCTGCGTCCGAGGCACAGGCCGTGGACCGGACCCACAGGATCGGCCAGGCCCGGAATGTGATGGTGTACCGCCTGGTCGCCAAGGACACCATCGAGGAGAAGGTCATGGCGCTGAAGACCCGGAAGTCGCAGCTGTTCGCCGACGTCATGGAGGGCGATGCCCTGTCCGGCGGCGCCATCACTGCCGAGGACCTGGCGGGGCTGTTCAAGGAGTAAGACTCCCGCGGCTGCTCCGGTTTCGACCCGCATACGCATTTTCGACGCGCACATCCGGTGTCGCGGCCCGGATCTGCGGCGCGCCAGCGAATCTGCGCAGCGCCAACGCATTCACGCGTCCGAAATCGCCGTCTATGCTGGTATCCAACCGAAAACTACAACGTTGGAGAACACGTGCCCCAGCCACAGCAGGCCGAGCAACTTGCCCCTGATGCGCCGGCCCCGGCAGCCCCGCACGCCCTCCCGCATCTGAGTCCTGACGCGTTCACGGTCCCCTACCGCGATCCCGTCTGGGACGGCCCCACCGATCCCATCCTGGTGGCCGACCACCTGGCCAACGAGTGGGTGCTGCTCTACACCCAGCGCCGCGCCACCGCTCCGGGACTGACCGGCGTCGAGTGGGTGCACGGGACCGGCATCGGCGTCGCCAGATCGTCCGACGGCGGCGCAACCTGGCGCTACCAGGGCACCGCGGAGGGCCTCATCCCGCCCGGAACGGACCTGCCGGCAACCCTCTGGGCGCCCGACGTCGTGCGCATCGGGGACCAGTGGATCATGTACCTTTCCGTACTCGGCGGACGGCGCACGGACTGGACGGGGAAGGCCGAAATCATCCAGTTCGCCAGCCGGGACCTCAACCATTGGGAGTACCTCGGCCCCATCGACCTCGACTCCCCCAGGGTCATCGACGCCGCAGTGGCACGGTGCGGGGACGGCCGCTACCGGCTCTGGTACAAGGACGAGACCCGGGGTTCGAACACCTACAGCGCGGTCAGCGACACCCCGGAAGACCCGGCGTCGTGGGACCTTGAAGGCATGGCGATCCCAGGACGCCCGCATGAGGGACCCAAGGTCTTCCGGCTGGGCGGCAGCTACTGGATGATCGTGGACGAATGGCGCGGCCAGGCCGTCTACCGTTCCGAAGATGCCGCCGGCGCCTGGACCCGGCAGGAACACCTGGGCGGGTTGATCCTCACGGCGCCGGAAACCGTGGATGGGCGGCCCGTCGTCGGACGCCATGCGGACGTGGTCCCGCTACCCGTTGCGCCTGCAGCAGGAACGGACGACGGCGGCGCGCAGCAGGCGCTGCTGGTCTACTTCACGCACCCGCACTGGGGCGGTGAGGACATTGGCACCATGGCACCGGACCCGCGCACCCATCTGAGCCACGTCCGCGCAGCGGTGCTGGAGGTCCGTGACGGCATCCTGGTGTGCACCGAACGCTAGGGGCCGCGGGAACGCGGCAGGCCACCCCGGCCAGCCGCCGCAGGCATGGCGAACGCAAAGCGAAGGCATGGCGAAGGGCCAAACCCTGGAACTATAAGCCGGTACTTGCCGGCACCGGTCCAAGGTTTGGCCCTGACTCGTGCACTGGGACGCGCGCTCAACTGCGGGTTGAGCAGGATACCGGGCGCCGCCCCCAGCAGGCGGGCGCCCGGTAGCTGATGCGGGTCCGGGTTGCGCCGGACCCTTCGGGTTAGACCCGCTGCGGCGAGCCCAGGTCCACCGGGTCTTCGTCCGTCAGGTAGGCCAGCTCGGAGTGTGCCGCGAGGTCGATGCCGCGCAGTTCGTCCTCGGGCTTGATGCGGAGGCCGCCCATGGTCTTGTCCAGGATCTTCGCCAGGATCCAGGTGATGCCGAACGAGTAGGCCAGCACCGTGACGGTGGCGAGGGCCTGGACTCCCAGCAGTTCGAATCCGCCTCCGTAGAAGAGGCCGCTGACCCCGTTGGGGGCGGCGTCGGTGGCGAAGAGGCCGATCAGCAGGGTGCCCAGGATGCCGCCCACCAGGTGGACGCCAACGACGTCGAGCGAGTCATCGAAGCCCAGCCGGAACTTCAGCTCGATGGCCAGCGAGCAGACGGCGCCTGCAATGGCACCGATGGCCACGGCACCGAGCGGGCTGACCGCACCACAGGCCGGGGTAATGGCCACCAGAGCCGAGATCAGGCCGGACGCGGCGCCCATGCTGGTGGCGGCGCCGTGCCGGAACCGCTCAACCAGTGCCCAGGCCAGCAGGCCGGCGGACGCGGCCACGGCCGTGTTCAGGAAGACCACCGACGCCGAGTGCCCGGCGGAAAGTGCGGAGCCGGCGTTGAAGCCGAACCAGCCCACCCACAGCAGGCCTGCGCCCACCAGGACCAGCGGCCGGCTGTGCGGCTTGGCGTGTTCCACCTTGGGCCAGCCGGAGCTCTTGCCGAGGACAAGGGCCAAGGCCAGGGCGGCTGCGCCGGCATTCATGTGCACTGCGGTGCCGCCGGCGAAGTCGATGGCCTTGATGCCGTTGGCGATCCAGCCGCCCACCGTGCTGCCGTCCGCGGAGTTGAAGGCGAACACCCAGTGGGCGATGGGGAAGTAGACGATGGTGGCCCAGATGCCGGCGAACACCATCCACGCGCCGAACTTCATGCGGCCCGCGGCGGCACCTGCAACCAGCGCAGTGGTGACGCAGGCGAAGAACAGCTGGAACGCGGCGAACAGGATGACCGGGATGGACGCCTCCTTGTCCTCGGCCATCAGCTGTCCCATGCCGGGGAACTCGGTGACGTCACCGATCAGTCCCAGCCCGCCCACGGAGTTGCCGAAGGCCATTGAGTACCCGAAGAGTGCCCACAGGACGGCCACCAGGCTGGCGCCGCCAAAGCACATCATCATCATGTTGAGAATGCGGCGCGACCCCACCATGCCCCCGTAAAAGAGTGCGAGGGCGGGAATCATCATGCAGACCAGTGCCGAGCTGGCCAATATCCAAGCGACATTTCCCGAATCCATGGGAAACCCCTTTCGTGATGCGACGAAGAGAACGGAAAATTTTGCCGTCAGAAACCGCTCCGGCGGAAGGGACGCGGGGTCTGTGCCATCTTCAGCGGAGGGCGGCAGTTTGCCGTCGTGATCCAACTGTATGGCGGGCATTTCGGGCTGGGTTTCGGGCGTGTTAAATGCTGGTTTCAGTCATCCACGCGCGAGTTTCAGGAGTAACAGGGCAGGCGAAAATGCCCGGTATTGCGGGGTTTCTACGCAGCTGCCGAAGCTATTTGGCGGAGATGGCCAGGAAGCTGATGGGGAGGTCCAGCAGCTCCAGCGGGCCGTGGGGTCCTTCGCCGTCCAGCAGCAGGGAATCGCCGGCTTCCATGGCGTATTCGTAGGAGCCGTGGCCGTAGACCATCCGGCCCGAGAGCATGTAGATGAACTCGGTGCCCGGGTGCTGGAACAGCGGAAACACGTCGCTGGCGTCCGTAAGGGTCACCAGGGTTGGTTCCAGGGCGTCGGTGTGGCCCTTGAGGGTTCCCAGCACACGGTATTCGTGGCCGTGCTGGGTTCCGCTGCGGACCGTCAGGCTGCCTTGGCCGCTCTTGGTGAACGTGGCGTCACGGTCCGTGTCCGCACCGCGGAACAGTGCCGTGACGGGGACTTTCAGCCCGTCCGCCAGCCGCTGCAGGGTGGTCAGGGAACAGGAGGTGGTGGCGGTTTCCACCCGCGAGATCATGGCCTTGGACAGTCCCGTGCGGGCCGCGAGTTCTGCCGAGGAGAGACCGGCCGCGGTGCGGTAGTGCCGGACCTGCGCGGCGATGACCTGCTCCAGCTTCCCGGTGACCTGGTCTGCGACGGCCTCGGCGTGCTGGTCTTCTGCGCGGTCCCCGGCCTGTTCGGTCATGGTTGCCATCTTAGGCGGGCCGCGCGGGCTCCGGAGTACGACGCCGGCGCTAGCCAAGGACGCGGGCCTCGCCCAGGAGCCCGGCCAGGGAGTCCGCCAGGGCAACGGCGCCGGCTTCGGCGTCCCGGTCCTCCACCAGTTCGTCGGGCGAATGCGAGACGCCGGTGGGGTTACGGACGAACAGCATGGCCGTGGGCAGGTGCGCCGCCAGCACCCCGGCGTCGTGCCCTGCACCGGTGGCCAGCACCGGGGCGGCAGGCAGGAGCTGCTGCAGCCGGTCCCGGAGGCCGCCGTCGAAATGTACCGTGGGGCTCAGCGACTCCATGGTGAGGGCGGCGGAACAGCCTTCCTCGGCGGCGAGGACCTGGGCGTTCAGTCCGATGGCCTCCACCAGTGCAGCGGTGACCGAATCCTCCGGGTGCCTGACGTCGATCCAGATGTCAACCCGGGAGGCTATGACGTTGGTGCCGCCGGGGACGGGCTGCAGCCGGCCCACCGTGGCGCGGGCGTCACGGTACTTGCGGGCGGTGTCGCGGATGCCCACCACCACCTTGCTGGCCGCGATCATGGGGTCCCTTCGGTCCTTCATGAGTGTGGTGCCGGCGTGGTTGCCCTCGCCGGAGATGGCCAGTTTCCAGCGGCCGTGGCCCAGGATGGACGAGCCAACCGCCACCGGCTGGTCCAGGTCGATCAGGCCTCGCCCCTGTTCAACGTGCAGCTCAACGAACAGTCCCAACTGCTGCAGCGCCTTGAAGTCGGCGCCGATGAACCGCGGGTCCTGTCCGCTGGCTGCTGCGACGTCGGCATAAGTGTTGCCGTCCGGATCGCGGAGGTTGCGGGCCTTGTTGGGGTCGAGTTCGCCCGTGAGGAGCCGCGAGCCCAGGCAGGCGATGCCGAACCGCGAGCCCTCCTCTTCCGGAAACACAGCTATCGCCAGGGGGCGGCGGGGGCGGAAGTTGCGTGCTTTGAGGAGGTCGACGGCCACCAGTGCTGAGGCGACCCCCAGCGGACCATCGTATTCGCCGCCTCCGGGGACGGAATCGAGGTGGCTGCCAGTGGCCACGGCGTCCTTCCGTACGCCCGTCGCCGTGTCCCACCAGGCCCAGATGATGCCGTTGGCGTCGGTGTGGACGTCCAGCCCGCGCCGGGCGGCCTGCTCGATGAACCAGCTCCGCAGGTCCGTTTCGGCGGTGGAGAACACCGGGCGGGAGTAGCCGCCGCGCGTCCTGTCACGCCCGACGCCGGCAATGTCGTTCAGCAGGCCGGCAACGGTGGGTGCGCCGGTGGTTTCGGCGGGTACGGCGGGCGGCGCGGGTGCTGTCTGGGGAAGGCTCACGGGGATCCGTTCTACGTGGTGAGTGCTGGCAAGGTGGCGCCGCGGAACCGTTCCGGAACGGCCGCTGCGCCGGTGGCCAGGTCCGCTGCCCACTGTCCGATCAGCGGGGCGAACTTGGCGCCATGCCCGGAGCAGGGCGAAACGACGGTGAGGTTGTCTGCCCGGTCGATGAGGAAGTCCTCGGTGGGGGTGTTGGTGAACAGGCAGGTGGTTTCGGCGTACGGTTCGGGGTCCAGGCCCGGCAGGTAACGGCTGACGTAGTCCACCACGCGGGCGCGGTTGGCGGGGTCCACCCGGCCGGTCTGGTCTGCGGCAGACGGGATCAGCGGTCCGCCGTTGTACTCGGCCACCTTCTGGCCGGCGAATCCGGCGTCGCGGCCGCCGGGGAGCCCGTAGGCCTGGATGTCGGCGGCCTTGTGGATGAACGTGGGCCAGGTGGCGGAAAAGCCGGAGCCCTCCCGGTACCTGAAGTGGAAGGCCTGCTCCTGGCGGACCGTGAATTCCGGCAAACCGGCGAGGAACCCGGCCGGCAGTGGCAGGGAGTCCAGCAGCCGGGGCAGCCAGCCGCCGGCGCTGATCACCACGTTGCCGGCGTCGAGCGTTTCCCCTGTGGCGGAGTGGAGCCGGTAGCCGGCGCCGGTACCGCTGCCCAGGCGTTCCACCCGCTGCAGGGTCCATCCGGTCAGCAGCCGGGCGCCGTTGCGGACCGCGAGCGCCACCATCGCCTTCACGGACGTTTCGGCGTCGATGACCCCTGCCCCGGGGTGCCAAAGGACCTCGGTATCGAACGCGATCTGCGGCCAGCGGTGGCGGGCTTCGGCGGCGGAGAGCAGCTCGTGGTCAATCCCGGCCCCGGCCAGGACGCCTGCCAGGAGGGCGGGCTGCCGCGTGGGGCCGTAGTCCACCGCGCCGAAGGGTGTGATCAGTTCGGTTCCCGTTTCTGCGGCCAGGCCGTCCCAGAGGGCTTTCGAGTCCAGCACGGCCTGCGTGTAGAAGGGGTCCGGGTAGGCATAGCGGAAGATCCTGGCGGAGCCGTGGGAGCTGGCGTCGTGTGCGGCCGGGACGTCACGCTCCAGCAGGGTGACCTGGTGCCCGCGGGCGGCCAGCTGCCAGGCGGTGGCGGCACCGGCCAGGCCGGCGCCCACCACCACATAGTCCGACGGACCTGACGCCTCGCCCGCTAAACCGCCGCCGGCCTCCCCGGATGGTCCGCCAAGGGCGCCGCCTGCCATCAGAAGCTTCCCTGCACGCCGGGGATCCAGCTGGTTCCGGCCAGGGGCACGCGGGCCATGGCGGAGGCCTCGATGGTCAGTGCAACCAGGTCCTCGGGTTCCAGGTTGTGCAGGTGGGACTTGCCGCAGGCGCGGGCAATCGTTTGGGCTTCCATGGTGAGGACGCGGAGGTAGTTGGCCAGGCGCCGCCCTGCGGCCACCGGGTCCAGGCGGGAGGACAGCTCCGGGTCCTGGGTGGTGATGCCGGCGGGGTCCCGGCCGTCCTGGAAGTCGTCGTAGAAGCCGGCCGCGGACCCCAACGAGGCGTATTCTGCGGCGTAACGGGGATCGTTGTCGCCCAGGGCAATCAGCGCGGCGGTGCCGATGGCCACGGCATCCGCACCCAGGGCCATGGCTTTGGCCACGTCGGCACCGGTGCGGATGCCGCCGGAGACGATCAGCTGGACCTTGCGGTGGACGCCGAGTTCCTGCAGCGCCTGCACAGCCTGCGGGATGGCGGCCAGCGTGGGGATGCCTACGTTCTCGATGAACACCTGCTGTGTCGCTGCCGTGCCGCCCTGCATGCCGTCCACCACCACCACGTCCGCACCGGACTTCACGGCGAGCGCGGTGTCGTAGTACGGCCGGGACGCGCCGATCTTGACGTAGATGGGGGTTTTCCAGTCGGTGATTTCGCGCAGTTCGCCGATCTTGATTTCGAGGTCGTCCGGGCCGGTCCAGTCCGGGTGGCGGCTGGCGGAGCGCTGGTCGATGCCCACGGGCAGGGTGCGCATCCCTGCTACGCGTTCGGTGATTTTCTGGCCGAGGAGCATGCCGCCGCCGCCGGGCTTGGCGCCTTGGCCGAGCACGATCTCGATGGCGTCGGCCTTGCGGAGGTCGTCCGGGTTCATCCCGTACCGGGACGGAAGGTACTGGTAAACGAGGTGCTTGGACTGGCCGCGTTCCTCAGGCGTCATGCCGCCGTCGCCTGTGGTGGTGGACGTTCCCACCTCCGAAGCGCCACGGCCCAGTGCTTCCTTGGCGTTGGCGGACAGGGCACCGAAGCTCATGCCGGCGATGGTCACCGGGGTCTGCAGGTGCAGCGGTCGGGTAGCGTGCCGGTCGCCGAGGACCACGTCGGTATCGCACTTTTCGCGGTAGCCCTCCAGCGGGTAGCGGGACATCGAGGCGCCGAGGAACAGCAGGTCGTCGAAGTGCGGGAGCTGGCGCTTGGCGCCCCAGCCGCGGATGTCGTAGACGCCGGTGGAGGCGGCGCGCTGGATGTCCGCGATGGTGGCGCGGTCGAAGGTGGCGGACTCGCGGAGACCGAGTGCAGCGATGTCGGAAGCAGCCAGGTTCTGGGCGGGAGCTGCAGCAGGTGCCTGGGCGGGTGCGGGGAGGGAGGTGATGGTCACGGGGGCCTCCTAGTAGGCGGTCGAGTTGTCGACGTGGAAGTGGTAGAGGTTCCGGGCGGAGCCATAGCGCTTGAAGTCGGCCGGGTTGTCGGTGCGGCCGGCGGCTGCGAGGAGTTCGGCGAGCTCTGCGAGGTGCTCTTCGCGGAGCGGCTTTTCGATGCAGTCCGCGCCGAGTGAGGCCACGGTTCCCTTGACGTAGATCCGGGCCTCGTAGATCGAGTCGCCCAGGGCGTCACCGGCGTCACCGCAGACCACCAGACGGCCGGCCTGCGCCATGAATGCGGACATGTGGCCGATGTTGCCGCCCACCACGATGTCCACGCCCTTCATCGAGATGCCGCAGCGTGCCCCGGCGTTGCCGTCGATGACCACCAGGCCGCCGTGGCCGGTGGCGGCGGCGGACTGGGACGCGTCACCGGTTACGTGGACGCGGCCGGACATGATGTTCTCGGCCAGCCCGACGCCGGCATTGCCGTTGACGGTGACGCTGCCCTTTTGGTGCATCCCGGCTGCGTAATAGCCCGCATGGCCTTCGATGGTCACGGCCACGCGGGCGGTGATGCCGACCGCGAGGCTGTGCTTGCCGCCGGGGCTGGTCACGGTCCAGGACTGGCCGTCCACGGCGTCATGCAGGGCCTGGTTGAGGCTGCGGACCGGCGCGTTGGCGAGGTCCACTACTGTGGGTGCGGCCCCGCCGTCGGACGCCGCGGGTGCAGCTGTTTCAGGCGCAGCGGTTTCGGGGGCTGTCAGAGTGACCATGTGTAGACCTTTCCGGGTTCCGGTTCAAAGATGCGGGCGTTGTCGATGCCGGGCAGGGCTGCCAGGGCGCGGTATTCGGAGGCCATGGCCACGTAGTCGTCCGTTTCGGCGATGATGGCGGGCTTGCAGGCGATGGGGTCGCGGACCACTGCCATGCTGTCCGCCGTGGTGACCACCAGGGTGTAGAAGCCGTCCAGGACCTTGCCCAGGTTCACCAGTGCTTCCTCGAGGGTGTCGCCCTGTTTCAGCCGGGAGGCGACGTAGCGGGCGCCCACCTCGGTGTCGTTCTCGGAGTCGAACACCACGCCTTCACGCTTGAGCTCGCGCCGGACGGTGGCGTGGTTGGAGAAGGAGCCGTTGTGCACCAGGCAGAGGTCGTCGGCCACGGAGAACGGGTGCGAGCCGCCGGCGGTGACGGCCGATTCGGTGGCCATCCGGGTGTGGGACAGGCCCTGGCTTCCGGCCATCGCCTCCAGCCCGTGGTGGGCGGCGATCTCCATCGGGTGGCCCACGCTCTTCATCACGGCCACGTGTTCGCCCCGGCCAATGATGGTGGCGCCGGGCACGGTTTCGGTGACGGCCTTCACCAGCAGGTCGGTCCCGACGGCGGCGCTCACCAGGGTGGTGTCGCCCACCACCTGCACCGCTGCCTGTGCGTCCGACGCAAGGAGCGCCGCGACGCCTGCGGTGAGTGCCGACGTCGGGATCCCCTGGTCCGCGCCGAGCAGGCTCAGCGTTGAGGTGCCCGGGGAGACCAGGCCCGGCGTGTTGTAGACCGCGAGTCCGGCGGAGTCCGGGCCGCGGTCAACGATCTGGCAGAGCATCGAGGACAGCAGGCTGCCCATCTGGGGGTGCAGCGAGGGATTGCGCAGCTGCAGCGCGGCGATTCCGCACATGGAAAGTCCTTTGCTTGGGTTCTTGGTGGCGGGGTGGAGAGCTAGATGGACGTGAGGTAGGTCCGGATTTCCCAGTCGCTGACCTGGTTGTGCCAGCTGAGGAACTCGTCTTCCTTGGCGTCGGCGTAGTACGCGCCGATGGCGGCGTCGCCGCTGAGGCTGGCCAGGATGACCGGGTCCCTGCGGAGCGCTTCGACGGCGTGCAGCAGCGTGGCGGGCAGGAGGTGGGCGTCCGGCCTGGATTCCCCCGGGCCGGACGGCGTGCCCGGGTCGATCGACCTCTCCACCCCGTCCAGGCCGGCTGCAACGGTTGAGGCGATGGCCAGGTACGGGTTGGCGGAACCGTCGCCGGAGCGCAGTTCGATCCTGTTGTTGTCCGGCACGCGGATCATATGGGTGCGGTCATTGCCACCGTACGATGCCTTCCGCGGCGACCAGGTGGCGCCGGAGGAGCTGGTGGTGGCGCCGGTGCGCTTGTAGGAATTCACCGTGGGGGCGAGGAAGGCCTGCAGCGCCGGGGCGTGGTCCAGGACGCCGCCGATGAACGAGTAGGCGAGGCCGGACAGCCCAAGGCCGCGGCCGCCGTCGTCCGCTGTATCTCCCGCCTCCGGGAACAGGGCCGCACCGTCGGACCACAGCGAGAGGTGGAAATGCAGGCCCGTGCCGGTGCGGTCCGTGAACGGTTTGGGCATGAACGTGGCGGTCATGCCGCGCTGTTCGGCCAGGATGTTCAGGATGTAGCGGAGCGAGACCACGCGGTCGGCCGTTGTGAGCGCGTCGGCGTAGTTGAAGTTCTGCTCGAACTGGCCGGCGGCGTCCTCATGGTCGTTGGCGTAGTTGCCCCAGCCCAGGCTGTTCATCGCCTCGGAGATGGCGGTCAGGTGTTCGTACATGCGGGTGACACCGCGGGCGTCGTAGCAGGGCCGGGGCGAATCGTCGCGGGCGTCGGCGGTGCTCAGCGTCCCGTCGTCGTTCCTGTTGACCAGGAAGTACTCCACCTCCGCGCCCACCTTGGCCTGCATGCCCTGGTCCGCGAGGCGAGCCAGCGCGTTCTTGAGGATGACGCGCGGGGCGTAGGGCCAGGGCTTGCCGTTGACGTGCGGATCGCAGTGGATGATGGCCAGGCCCTCCTTGATGAACGGCACCGGGGTGAAGGACGTGAGATCCGGGACGGCGATGAGGTCCGCGTCCTGGGGCTTCTGGCCGATGAGCCCCGCGGCGTAGCCGGCGAAGCCCATGGCACCCTTTTCGAGTTCGTCTGCGGCTTCCACCGGGACCAGCTTGGCGCAGGGCTTGCCGGTCATGTCCACGAACGTGGCCAGGAGGAAGCGGACGTTGTGGGCACGGGCGATGTCCGCGAGGGAAATGGTGGGTGCGTCGGCGGGAGTCTCCTGGCGGGCTGCCGGCGGCTCGGTGCGTGCGGACGTGGTGTACTCCGCCGCTGGGGTTACAGCAGGGGTTGCGACACTGGTCATCGAAACATTCCTGTCCGGGTTGGTGTTAGCTAATAGTAAACCTTGTTGCACCAGAGTATCCAAGCGGCGTTTCATGCGTCGGGCGGGGAGGTTAACTCGACGTTTCTCCGGACTCACGGTTTCGGCAGGCTGCTCGCTCCCGGGCTTGTTCGCGGGCCAGAACCGTCAAGGTTCGGACTTGCGAACACGCCTCGGAAATGTGGAGTATTCGCCCCTGCCATCCCTTATTCGCGGCGTGCCCGAGGGCTCGTCGTGGACTCGGGAATAGCAATCTCAACTATCTGCTTGACGGATGGCTGCCATAGCTAATTAGTGCTTCCCCGAATACATGAAGTGGATCACAGTTGTTACAGGACCTGCAGCAAACCGATAGCAGCCAGTACACAGAAGGAATTCAACGTGGAAACTCCCCTCTCCCATCTTGCCCACCTTGAGATCACCACCCCCGACGTCGAAACCTCAGCCAAGTTCTACGAGGAAAAGTTCGGGATGCGCATCATCGACCGCGTGGATGGCAACGTCTACCTGCGCTGCTGGGGCGACTACTACCGCTACAGCCTGGTCATCACCGAAGGCCCGGAAGCCACCCTCGGCCGCATGGCTTGGCGCACCAACTCCCAAGACGCGCTGGAAGCGGCAGCAGCCCGCGTTGAATCCACCGGAGTCCAGGGCACCTGGACCGCCGGCGGCCACGGCTACGGCAAGGCCTACGAGTTCACCGGCCCCTACGGCCACCACATGCGCCTGTTCTATGAGGTGGAAAAGTTCGTGGCCGAGCCCGGTTTCGAGTCCACCTACCCGGACCGCCCCGAGCGCCGCAGCAGCCACGCTGCCGCACCGCGCTTCCTTGACCACGTCACGGTCGCCACGCAGGATGTCCGCGGCTTTGCCAAGTGGTACAACGAGGCCCTCGGCTTCCGCGTCATGGCGTTCGTGGACCTGGACGAAGCCCCCATCACCGTCTTCTCGGTCCTGACCACCAACGAAAAGTCCCACGACCTCGGCGTCGTCCTGGACACCTCCAACCGCCCCGGCCGCGTCAACCACATCGCCTTCTGGGTGGACGCCACCGAGGACCTGCTCCGCACCGCTGACGTCATGATGGAAAACGGCACCCCCATGGAATACGGCCCCTCCATCCACGGCGTGGGCGAGCAGAACTTCCTCTACTTCCGTGATCCCTCCGGCATGCGGGTCGAGCTGAACTCCGGCGGCTACCGCAACTATGTCCCGGACTGGCAGGCCAACACCTGGAAGCCGTCCGAAGGCTCAAACAACTTCTACAAGAACGGCGCAATGCCGCACTCCATGACCGAATCCTTCCCGCCGGCCGAAGGCTTCACCGCCACGGAGGAAGGCGCCTCCCCGGAAATGAAGGAAGCGCTCCTGAACCCCTACGCCCAGCAGGGCCGGGGCTAAGTCGCCATGGCTGACACCACGTATTCACTCATCCGCTTCCAGGAACCCGGTGACAGCAAGGCCCGCGCGGGCCTGCTCGTTGACGACCGTGTCCTGCCGCTGGATTCGGACATCAATTCCCTGATCCAGCACTGGGACAGCATGGAAGCGGAGCTGGACGCCCTGGCTGCCTCCGCAGGCGGGGACACCGGCCTGGACCGCACCGCCGTCGAAATCCTTGCACCCGTTGAGCCGGCCCAGGTCCTGCAGACCGGCGCGAACTACCGCAAGCACGTCATTGACCTGGCAGTGGCACATCGCGAGGAAGGGCAGGATGCGGAGGAAGTCCGTGCCAAGACGGCAGCCATGATGGACAAGCGCGCGGGCCAGGGCACGCCGTACTTCTTCATCGGGCTCCCGACGGCGGTCGCTTCCGCCACGGATGACCTCACCTTGCCGTCCTACTCCACGTCCAACGACTGGGAACTGGAACTTGCGGCAGTGATCGGCAAGACAGCGTTCCGGGTGACCCCCGAGGAAGCGCTCGAGCATGTGTTCGGCTACACCATGGTCAACGACATCACCACCCGTGAATATGTGTTCCGCAAGGACATGCCCGCCATCGGTTCGGACTGGTACCGCGCCAAGAACGCCCCCGGCTTCCTGCCCACCGGCCCCCTTCTGGTGCCGGCCAAGTTCTTCGGCGACCCCCAGGACGTCCAGGTGACGCTGAAGCTCAACGGCAAGGCCATGCAGGACGAATCAACCCAGGACATGATCTTCGGCGTGGCCAAGCTGGTCAGCGAGGCATCGCAGATCATGCCGCTGCGCGCTGGCGACCTGGTCCTCACCGGCAGCCCGGCCGGCAACGGACAGCACTGGGGCCGGCTCCTCCAGGACGGCGACGTCATGGAAGGCACCATCACCGGCCTGGGCACCCAGCTCATCCACTGCAAGGACGAAACCACCACCGAAAGCAGCAAGCAGTGACCGCCCAGGACACAGCACCCGGCACCGGGGAATCAGCCACTGATTCCCCGGTGATCCGGCGTGAAGACCCGCTCGGCAGCATCCGCGCCATGGCCGCGGCCCACAACAACTGGGGCCGCTGGGGCAACGACGACGCGTTGGGCACCCTGAACTTCATCGACGCGGCCAAACGGGTCGAAGCCGCCACCCTGGTGAAGACGGGCGAGGCGTTCTCGCTGTCCCAGCCGTTCGACACCAACGGCCCGCAGAAAGGCTGGCGCCGCCGCACCAACCCGGTCCACACCATGACGGACACCGGAGTGGACGCCGAACGCGGCAACCAGGGTTTCCCCCACGGATTCGGCGGGGCGGACGACGTGATCGCCATGCCGCTGCAGTGCTCCACCCAGTGGGACGGCCTGGGCCACATCTTCGACCAGGGCAAGGCCTGGAACGGCCGCGCCGCCGGCGATGTGGTGACCTCCGAAGGCGACCTGGTCACCGGCATCGAAACAGCCGCCGCCAAGATCGCCACCCGGGGTGTGCTTCTCGACGTCGGCCGCGCCCTGGGCCCGACGCTGGGCCGGGACGACGGCGAACTGCCCGACGGCTTCGCCATCACCCCGGAACACCTCCAGCGGACCATCGAGCTGCAGGGACCGAGCTCCCAAGTGCGCCGCGGTGACATCGTGGTGATCCGCACCGGCCAGTACACCCGCGTCCGGCGCGGCGGCTGGGGCGACTACGCCGGCGGCGCCGCTCCCGGGCTGTCCTTCAGCACAGCCCCCTGGTTGCACCGCAGCGAAATCGCCGGGATCGCCACCGACACCTGGGGCTTCGAGGTCCGCCCCAACGAGTTCGACGGCGCGTTTCAGCCCCTCCACCAGATCGCCATCCCCAACCTGGGACTGTTCCTAGGCGAGATGTGGGATCCGGACGCCCTCGCGGAAGCGTGCGCGGCGGACGGCAGGTACGACTTCCTGCTCACCGCGGCGCCTCTTCCCATCACCGGCGCCGTCGGCTCACCCGTCAACCCGATCGCCCTTCGCTAACAGCACCCGGGTGGGTTCACTCAACAATCACCAGTAACGCCGTCAATACAAGGGAGTCAGCGATGGCAGCAGTACAGAACGTCGGAATCGTTGGGGCGGGGGCCGCCGGGCTGGCCGCTGCCATCATCCTGGCCGATGCAGGAATCCGGGTGGAGATCCTGGAAAAGGCAGAGGCCCCGCAGATTCTCGGGTCCGGAATCACCCTGCAGGGGAACGCCCTCCGGGTCCTCCGGCAGCTCGGCGTCTGGGACCAGGTGGAGGCCAAGGGCTACGGGTTCAGCACCCTGGGCCTGCGCGCCCCGGACCCCAACGGCACAGTCCTGGCAGTCCTTGAGGACATCCGTACCGGCGGTGATGACCTTCCGGCCACCATGGGCATGTACCGGCCGGATCTCACCGCCATCCTCCGCGAACGCGCCGAGCAGGCGGGCGCACGCATCAGTTACGGCAAGAGCGTCACGGAGATCACGGACCACGGCGGGTCTGTCACCGTACGCTCGGCCGATGGCACCGCCGCCAGCTACGACCTCCTGATCGGCGCTGACGGGCTGCACTCCGCCGTCCGCAAGGCGATCGGCATCGACGTCGAGCCCAGGCCCACGGGCATGGGCATCTGGCGCGCGTTCGTCGAGCGGCCCGAAGAAGTGGTCCGCACCGACCTCACGTACGGCGGCCCCTGCTTCATCGCCGGCTACTGCCCCACGGGCCCGGACACCATCTACGCCTACCTGGTGGAAAAGGCGCAGGAGCGCAAACATGAGGACGGCCCCCGCATCATGGCCGAACTCGCCGCAGCCTACGGCGGACCGTGGAACGGGATCCGCGACACCCTGGACCACAGCGCCCGCATCAACTACACCTGGTTCACCACCCACCTCGTCGACGGACCGTGGAACCGCGGCCGCACCGTCATCATCGGCGACGCCGCGCACAGCTGCCCGCCCACAGTGGCCCAGGGCGCTGCCATGGCTTTGGAGGACGCCGCTGTCCTGGCCGAACTGCTGATCCATGCCGACCACGTCACCGAAACCCTGTTCAAGGAGTTCACCGACCGCCGCCTGGACCGTGCCAAAGCAGTGGTCAACGCTTCGGTCCAGCTGGGCCAATGGATGCTCGACGGCGTCCGCGACGCCGATGTGCCGGGCCTGATGTACTCACTTTCCACCATGTTGAAGGACCCCGCATGAGCAACCTTTCCCCGGACGCGCCATCCCCCATCATCGACGTCCACGCCCACATCCTGCTCCCGGCCCTGCAGCAGCTGGTGGCTGAGGCCGACCCCGAGGGCTTCGGTGCCCAGCAGGGGCTGGAGGTGCGTCGCAACGGGCCCGAATCGATGGCCGCGTCCGGGAAAATGATCAAGGAGCGGTGGCCGCAGCTGACGGACCTGGACCGCCGGCTTGCTGACATGGACGCCCAGGGCGTGGACGTGCAGCTGGTCTCGCCCTCGCCGTCGCACTTCTACTACTTTGCCGGCGAGGAACTCTCGCTCCAGCTGGCCCGTTCAGCCAACCAGGCCGTGCGGGACTTCGTGGACCGCGCCCCGGACAGGCTCAACGGCCTGGGCCTGGTTCCGCTGCAACACCCGCACCTCATGGTGGAAGCCCTGGAACACGCAGTACTGGCGTGCGGGCTGCTTGGCGTGGAAATCGGTTCTTTCGCCGCCACTCCCGGCGGGGACCGCACCACCGTTGAGCTGAGTGACGCACGGCTGGAACCGTTCTGGTCCCGGGCCGAGGAGCTTGGCGCCCTGGTGTTCCTGCACCCGTTCGGCTGCTCACTGGATGAGCGGCTGGACCGCTTCTACCTCGCCAACACGGTCTCGCAGCCCGCCGAAAACGCCGTGGCCCTGTCCCATCTGATCTTCTCCGGCGCCCTGGACCGCCATCCGGACCTCAAGGTCCTGGCCGCACACGGGGGCGGGTACCTGCCCACCACCCTGGGCCGCTCCGACCGCGCCTGGCGGGTCCGGCCCGAGGCACACGGGTGCGCCGAACCGCCGTCGTCCTACCTGAAAAAGCTCTACTTCGATTCCCTGGTGCACAGTCCCGCCGAGCTGCAGGCGCTTGTGGCCGCCGCCAGCCCGGGCCAGGTGCTGCTCGGCTCCGACTACCCGTTCGACATGGGCTCAGACCAGCCTGTGGCGGAGGTTGTCGATGCGCAGCTCCCGGCGGAAGACCAGTCCAAGGTCCTCGCCGGAAACGCCGCCGCCCTTGGCATCACCCCAGCGTCCGCCCGTACCGCCAGCCGCACAGCCTAAGGAACAGATTCATGGTCAAGATTGCCCGGTGGAATCACGACGGCGGGACGGAGTCCGGCTTTGTCAGCGACGGCGCCTGCCATCCACTGCCCGCGGGCCAGGACGTGCAAACCCTGCTGGACGCCGGATTGGAGGAGACGCTGGCCATTGCCCGGCGGACCATCGGCTCCGGCCCGGCGGTTCCGCTGGCGCACGTGCAGCTGATCGCGCCGCTGGCGCCGGCCACCATCCGCGACTTCGTGGCCTTCGAAGAGCATGTTGAGGGAGTCCGCAAGAGCATCGACGGCGTCGCCGGCGTGGTCCCCGAATGGTTCGAGGCACCCACGTTCTACTTCACCAACCCGCACACCGTGACCGGCACCGGCGAGGTGATTGGGATCCCGGCCGGGTGCGTGGACCTGGACTTCGAGACTGAGGTGGCTGCCGTCGTCGGACGCGTTCCCGGCAGCGACGGCCGGAACCTGGACGCGGACACAGCGCACCGGCACATCTTCGGCTACACCATCCTTAACGACTGGTCCGCCCGCGATTTGCAGCGGCGGGAGATGAAAGTCAGCCTGGGGCCGTGCAAGGGCAAGGATTTCGCCAACACCCTGGGCCCATGGATCGTCACCGCGGACGAGTTCGAGGACCGGCATGACGCCGAGGGTTTCCTGCCCATCTCCATGTCCGTGGAAGTCAACGGCGAACAGATCGGCCGGGACCTGCTCTCCAACATGGGCTGGCCGTTCGCCGAACTGGTGGCTTATGCCTCCCAGGACTCGGTGGTTCGGCCGGGCGACGTGCTCGGCTCCGGAACCTGCGGCAGCGGCTGCCTGGCCGAGCTCTGGGGCCGCAACGGCTCCCAAACGCCCCCACCACTGAAAACCGGCGACGTGGTGCGCATGACCGTCCAAGGCATCGGAAGCATTGAAAACACCGTGGGCACCCGGCGCGAGGCCCTGACCAGGGTCCCCGCCCGGACCCGTCCACGCAACCGGGTCGCTGCTGCGGCTCCTTCCGGAATCTAGGGGTTTCCCTCCAGCGCTGCGCGGGTGACGGCTCAGGCGTCTTCCGCGGCAGTGCCAGCGGCCGGAGCGCCAGCGTCTGCGGCGAGGGCTTTCCGCCGGCGGGAAACCTGGATTGCGATGGCGGTGGGGATCGCGGCCAAAGCGGCGATCCGCATCCACGGCCGGTCCAGGACATGGCCGGTCAGCGCATCCAGGGAGTAAGGTCCGGAGCCCCCAATCGTGAATGCGGCGGCGGCCAGGCCCAGCACGGCCGGGTACTCGAGGCCGCCTTCCTGGGCGAAGAAACCGTTTGGAGCATGGACGCTGGCCGCTACGCCCATGGTGGTTGCGGCAGCGGCGCCGGCGGCAGGGGTGGCCAACCCCAGGGCCAAGGCAAGCCCGGCTCCTGCTTCACCTACACCCGCAAGGACGGCGCTTGTTTTAGCGGGGCGGAACCCCATGGCGTGCATGCCCTTGCTGGTGCCCTCAACGCCTCCCCCGCCGAACCAGCCAAAGAGCTTTTGGGATCCGTGAGCCACAAGCACTCCTCCCAAAGCCACCCGGAACAGGGTCTGCGCGGCGGCTGCCGCCTCAGGGCTGGTGGTTGCATTGCTCATGGCAGTCCTCCTGGAGTTTGTTTGAGTCGCTGCACGGCTCGTTCCAGCACGAGTCTACGGCTGCGCAACCACCCCGTCACAGGGATGAATCATGCAGGGCCCCCAGGGAGCTGGTCAATGCCCTGGGTCTACGGGGTACCCGCCGCGTGGATGGCCACGGGATGGGCGCTGACTGGGAAGAGTTCCTGCAGACGGCCGCATGAACGCTGTACCACGGACCGCAGCCAAAGGCTTGCCGGGTCCTCCGTCTGGGACGGATGCCAGTACATGGCCTCCACCAGGGACGCCTCCGTCCCCTCGGCAAATTCCAGGACCGCGATGTTGGCGCCCCGACCGGCGCGTGCGGCCAGCATCCGCGGAACCAGCGCCACAAGATCCGTCCCCTCCACCAGCAGGGGCAAGGACAGGAACCCGGCCACCACGGCGGCCACCCGGCGCTGCAGGCCAAGTGACTCGAAGAGCTTGTCCGCCGGGGTGCTGACGCCCTCCCCGAAATACCCCACGGCGTGCGGCACCGTAATCAGGTCTGCCGGTGTGAGCCGGGGCCGCTGAAGCAGGGGATTCCCGGCGTCCGCCACCACCACAAAGCTGTCCCGGAAAAGCTGCCTGCTGGCACCTTGCATGTGGTATCCGGTGGGCCCCACCAGAAGGTCGATCTTCGAGTAGTCGGCCAGCTGGCCTTGGATTCCCGTTTTGGAAGTGGGCATGAAATCCACTGACACCCCGGGAGCCTCATCACGGAGGATCCCCCGCAAGGGGCCAACAATCAGCGCGGCGGCGTAATCCGAGGCGGCGATGATGAACTCCCGCTCGCTGGTGCCGGGGTCGAAACCTGACCGCACCCGGGTGGCCCGCTGGATGTGCAGCAGGGCTTCATCAACCAGCGGGACCAAGGACTGGGCAAAGGGCGTCAGATCATAGGTGCGGCCGTTGCGGACCAGGAGTTCGTCGTCGAAATGCCGCCGAAGCCTCGCCATCGCAGCACTGGTGGCCGGCTGGCTGAGCTGGAGCCGTTCCGCCGCCCGGGAGATATTCTTCAGCTCCAGCAGGACCTGCAAAGGGGGCAGCAGGTTCAGGTCCAGGTTTTTCATACCCACAGGTTATCCGCGCCCCGCATCCGCAAAGACCGGGCGCCTCCGCAACCAGCTCCCGGGCTACCTTCCGGGCGCGCCCGATGCGTAAGTAGCACGTGGGTGATTCGAGTGCCCCCAACCCGCAAAAGGGTGGCGGGCACCCTTTCCCAGCCGCACTCCCAAGCCAACAATGGCTGCATGGATGCTCAGGAAATGGAGCGGGTGTGGCATGGAAGCCACCGGAAGGGCCAAGCCAAGATGTGGCAGCTGGCCTTTGTCTGGTGCGTCCTTGGCCTCGTGTCGATTTCGGTACTCATGACGTCCCTGCCGCTGTAGCGGGGACGCCCGGCACCACCAGGGCCCGGCCGGAGAGCTGCACTGCAGCCCACACCGGCGGGGCCCCTTTGTGTGGGGGGACCTTGGTGCGGCCTTCCTGGCGTGCCGGGCTCTACTCCGGGAAATCCTCTCCGTGGTTCCACACCTCGGAAAGCTCCTGCCGGCTGGAAACCCCGAGTTTTCCGTAGGTCCGCTGCAAGTGGGCGTTGACAGTATTCACGGAGATCCCCAGGCGGACAGCCGCCTCCGCGCTGCTCAGCCCGGAAGCTATCAGCCCGGCCACTTCCCTCTCCCTGTTGGACAGCTTGCCGAGGTCCGGGAGGGCAGTAGCGGGCCGTCCGGCAGTGGCCCCTGCCGCCGGCACATCCCCGGCGCCCAGGACATCATCCTGGTCAAAATCGTCGTACCCCGGGAAGGCTACCTCCGGGTGCGACGCCGGCACATCGTCCTGCGGCTCTCCCAGCATTGCCGGCGGTACGCTCCAGATGAGGTCCGCCACGCCCACCTCGTGGGACCTTAATCCGCGCGCTCCCGTCCGTGCCGCAAGTCCCAGGTTCAGGTTCTCCAGGGCGCGGTGTCCCCGTTTGCCGGCGGTATCCGCCAACTGCAGCAGCCTGCGGTTGGACGAGCCTGCACCGCTCA
This sequence comes from Pseudarthrobacter sp. NPDC059871, assembly GCF_042731175.1. Classification (NCBI taxonomy): domain Bacteria; kingdom Bacillati; phylum Actinomycetota; class Actinomycetes; order Micrococcales; family Micrococcaceae; genus Pseudarthrobacter; species Pseudarthrobacter sp. NPDC059871. The sequence continues at coordinate 190,550 of NZ_JBHWJV010000005.1, read as the reverse complement.
CCACCGAGCGGGCCGCCGAAGAGTAACTGTCCGCCAGCCGGGCAGCCAGATAGCTGCCGGACTGCCTTCTCGCGTCGTAGGCTGCCAAGGCGCGGCGGACCTGCCCCACGTCCCCCAACAGCCACGCGGCAGCAGCAAGTCCACCCAGCGTGACCGGCAACAACCCTTCCGGGTCTGCTTCATCGAAACGCACCTTCGCTTGCCGGAAATGCTCACAGGCCAGGTCGAGGCTGCCCTGCCGTGCCAGGACGAAGGCCCGGTACAGGTGCGCCGGTCCCTCAAAATAGCTGAGCCGGCCCACTGTCTGCCGCGGCGCCCCCGAGCACACCATTTCCTTGCCACCCCATTGGCCCCGCCAGATCAGGTTGGAGCCGTGGATGATCAGCACCACCGCGTGGAAGTCCACAGTGCACCGGGCCAGGCGTTCCAGTGATTCCAGGGCGGCGGTGGACAACTCCACCGCCTCGGCAAACCGGCCGCCAACGGCCAGCCCCTGCGAGACCAGCGCCATGAGCAGCACACCCGCCTCGGTAGTCGGCAACGGAGGCGGGCCCCCAGTTTCCCCGCTGGCCCCGCCGGACCGGTGATCGCCGCCCAGTGCAGCGCCTACGGTGTGCTGCCGGCTGAGCCGCTGGTACAGCGCATCCCCGGCGCGCGGCCAGGTGCCGGACTGGGCATCAAGGTACAACTGCAGGACATCCAGCTCGTCCCGCGACTCCTGCCCGCCAAAAGGTTCGGCATCGACGGCGGCCTCCACCCGGCGTCGCGCATCGTCAACGAGCGCATGCAGAACGTTGGGGTCCGGGGACGTGGGATGCAGCGCCCGCACCAGCAGCCAGACCGCCCGCAGGAATTCCCTGTTGTCCGCGCCGTCCGAGGATGCCAGCAGACGCCTGAGCAACTGGACGCTGCCATAGATGTCCCCCATGAGGTACAGGGCCCTTGCATGTTCGACGCCGGCCGGGAGCCTTAGTTCCGGCGCCGTCACCCCTGCGGCGGCGTGCCGGGCCCTCTGGCTGTCATGCAGGTCGTTGGCGGCGATCGCGACGGCCAGCAGGTCGGCGTCCGGCGTAGGCAGGCCGCTGACCTGCTCCAGGGCAACGCGGCGGAACAGGTCCCACAGCGAGCCGGCATCGCCGTGGGACATCTGGCCCAGGAGGGCCAGCCGCAGTTCACGCTGCTGGTCCGGTGCCAGCTGCTGCAGGGCAGCACCGGCTTCGAGGACATGGTTGAGGGTTGCGGTGGCGGCAGCGGGATCCGGCAGCCCGGCGTCCTGGATTCGGACGGCTCCAGCGGACCGGAGCTCAGCCAGGGCTACGCTGCCTGCCAGTGCTTCGGCGACGCCGACGGAGAGCGGCTCGCCGACGGCCAGGAAATCTATTAGCTGCCGCTGCTGGTGCGGATACGCTGCCAGCCGGCGCGTCACGAGCTCCTGGATTTGGGTGCCCCCGCGCGTGTCGCGGGTCATCGACCATTCGCCGCCGGAGCAGGCCACACCGCCGCCGGCCACCGCCGCATCAAGGAGGAGCCTCGCGGCCAGCATGTTGCCCGCTGAGGCCGCCTGGATATTCCGGACCAGGCCTTCGGAAGGCCGGCCCTGAAGGCGGGACGCCAGGAAGTCCCGCATCCGTTCCGGACCAAGCTCGGAAAGGTTGACCACGGACAGTTGGCGGGCCACCACCGACTCCATCAGTTCCATGCGCAGCGGCCTGTCGGAACGGTGGGTTGCCAGCAGCCGGATGTCCGGTTCGGACACCACCCTGTTGAGAAGCCAGAGCGACAGGTCGTCCAGGAAATCTATGTTGTCCAGGGCCAGCAGCACGGGCATCCCCGGGGGCCCTGCGCTGCGCAACGCCTGGCACGAGGCCTGAACCAGGAACCTGGGGGAAGCATTCGATTTCGCGGGCAGGTCCGGAATCAGCGCCATGGCAATGCTGAACGGAACATCGGTGAAGGAACTGGCCGCGGTGCGCGCAACGACAGAGAACGTGCCCTCCAGGACGGAGGCCGCGGCGTCCAGCAGGGTTGTCATGCCCGAACCGCCGGCGCCGGAGATCAGCACGCCTGCCGGTTCCGGCCCTGACAGGGCGACAACAATGTCATGCAGCTCCGCTGCCCGGATGATTCCCTGAGAAGGGTGGTTGCCTGCCGCGTTGTCCATGGTCCTGTCTTAGGTGAGGGCCACCGGGCGCATTTCCTGGTGGCCGCGGTAGGACCGTTGTCGAGATGCTCACACGGTATCGGGCCATTTCAGGCAGGGATTGAGTGTGTACTACTTGGATTTTCGGGCCCCGGACCGGGTATTCCCGATTCGGGCGCTGGACCGGGCCTGTGTAAGGTTGGTTGGCGTGGGCAGGTTCCGGCGCCTGCGGCTGGGGAGTTGACGAGCGCCGATTGATGTAGCTGCCCCCACCGCGATCCACCATCCCGGGTGATAAAAAACCGACGTGCAGCGTTGCCGCTGCGCGCTACTTTTGCGCGCCCGCGGCGGGTCGCCATGGTCTCGGAGTCCATGCACCCAACAGATATGACACCCCATGAAACACCTGATCACAGCTCTGGCAGCAGTGCTGCTACTGGCCGTCGGTGGACTGTTCACGGTTTCGGCCACTCAGTCGTCCGCCACCACATCCGCAGCAACCAAAGCAGCCGGACAGCGCCCGTCCGAGTCCCCGGCCAAGGACAAGGCACAGCCCAAGCGGACCGCCCCCACGCCAAGCAGCACGCCGGTTGCCGCACCGGAAACCTCCCCTGCGGCCGCCGCTCCAGCTCCAGCCACCCAGGCGCCGGCCCCGGCAGCACCGGCTCCGGCGCCCGCTCCGGCCATTGTTCCGGCGGCAGCCACCGGGAGCGGCAGCAGCGCGTACCCCCTGCACAGCAACATCATCAGCACCACGTTCTGGGTTGGCGAGATCTTCAACGCCAGCCTCTCGGACGGTTCGCAGGTCTGCTCCACCTACAACAGCCAGTGGGCCTTCCAGCACACCGGTGTAAAGCTCGGCACTGTTGACGCCGGCGCTGCCGGATGCCCCGGCAGCTATTACGGCGGGTGCGACGGAGTGAGCTCCGGCTCCGGCGCCAACTTCAAGTGCGCTACCGAACGGCGCGTTGCCAGCAACGGATACTTCCCGCTCAACCAGCCCACGCCGCTACAGAACCCGTTCTACCTTGACCTGCCGTACGACGACCTGAACGACGGCGTCGCCTTCCAGGAGCGTTGCCGGGTCATCCCCTGGGCTGCAGCGGACAACGCCGCCACCGGGGTGGACCACTGCGCAGACCAGGGCTACAGCTACATGAAGAACCGGTGGGTCCAGATCACGGGCCCGAACGGCAGCACCTGCTACGGACAGATCGAGGATGCCGGCCCCTCCAGCGGCTCCGAATACCACGATTCCGCCTACGTCTTCGGGGCCGGCGACGCACGCCCGGTCAACCAGAGCTTCTCCGCCGACGCTACCCAGGGTGCCGGCATGGACGTCTCCCCCGCCCTGAACGGCTGCCTTGGCTTCGCCGAACTGGACGGCAGCAGCGACCGCGTCTCGTGGCGCTTCATTGACCGTGCCAACGTTCCGGCCGGACCGTGGCTGACCGTTGAGACCACCTCAGGAGTCAGCAACTGACGGCAGCAGGCGCCAGAACCTCGAGCGGTGCCGCCTGACGGAGCCTCCTGAGAGAGTCTCCTGACAGTTGTCAGGAGACTCCGTTCCCGGCCGTCACCGGGGTCAGCTCTTTCCCCTGCACCCTGCGGGCGGGGCTGACCCAGGTGCCGGTCGAAGCCGAGGAGAACGCCTTCGGGAGTACCTGGAGGCACAGGAAGGCATCCAGGATCCGCATCAGCGGGAACAGCGGCGCCATCAGCAGCATCCCCGGCTTGCGCAGGGAAACCGCCGCAAGGATGGTCAACAGGAAGTCCGGCAGCAGGACACCGAACAGCACGTCCTGCGGCCGCAGCAGGCCGGACAGGAAGACAGCAACATCCCAGTCGCTGCCAAAGGCCGTCACCTGGATCGCGGCAAGCATGGATACGAGAAACACCGGCAGCAGCAGCACAAAGAAGACGCAGCTCATCAGCAACTCGAAGATATACGTTGCCAGGACCAGCCAGAACCGGCCGGTCTGCTTCCGGTGGCGCCGGACCGTCTGCCAGAATCCCAAAATCCACCGGCGCACCTGCTTCATATAATCCTGCAGCCTGTCCGGGTCCTGGGTATAGGCCACCGCTGCGGACGGGTGGAACGCGATCCTGCCGAGTTTCCTGGCGTGGATCTCGAACGTCATGTTGAAGTCCTCGATGACCAGGCCGGGCGCGACGACGTCGATCTCCTGCAGCGCACTGGTCCGGTACATACTGGCAAACCCCGGAACGATGGACACCACGTTGGCACCGCGCGCGGCCTGCCCGTACTTCAACAGGAGCTGCACCACGATGTACAGCCGCTCCCGGTACGCCACCAGGAACCGTCCCATGGCGGTGGGCGACGGCGGATCCATGATGGATTTCGCCCTCCCGGCAACGGCCACCACCGTTGGATCGGCGAACAACGGCAGGCCGGTCCGGAGGTAATCCTCGGTGGGCCGGGTATCGGCATCCAGCAGCATCACCACCTTGAACCGCCGGCACAGGTCAAAGTGCGCGATCCCGGCGGCCAGGGCACCCGCCTTGCCCCGGTTCGGGTCAAGCTCCAGCACTTTAACGCCGGCTGCGCGTGCCAGCTGTGCCGTGTTGTCCGTGGACATGTCTGAAACCACGTGGATGTTCCGGCGCGGTACCAGCCTCGACGCCGCACGGATGGTCTCGTTGATCACCAGTGCCTCGTTATGGGCTGCCACCAGCACGGCAACGTGGGACGGCAGGATGCGGACGCCCGTCCCCCTGTGGCGGCCCCTCCGGGGCCGGGCGGCGACGGCCGGCAACCCTGCCCTGACGGACCGCCACGTGCGGTACCGGTGTTTCCACTCCTCCCACAGCCAGGAGTTCTCCCCCGCGAGGCGTACCAGCCCCACGACGGTCCAAAAGATGGTGCTGACACCAAGGACAAGGATGATGGAAACAGCTATCACAGCGCCGGGGCCCCCACAGTGTCGTACATCGCGTAGTCGTCCGTGACGAGGGTGCCGTTGCTGAAGAGGTTGAGGCCGAAGCTGATGGCTGTGGCCCCCGCCGGCAGTGCCGGCGTGGTGAAGCTTGCCTGCGTGTAGGTGGCGGTTGGTGCGAGCCAGGGGCCCGAAGTCCAGTACACCCACGTCCCTGCGGAGTTGCGGTAGTAGACGGCGAACTGGGTGGTGGCCGTGGAGGTGTACCAAGCCCGCAGCGAATAGGTCTTGCCGGCGATGGCTGGTGGGGCGCAGGAACCGGAGTCCAGGGACGGAAGCAGCTTGCTGTCACCGTTTGAGTAGTTGCTCATCACCAGCCGGACGGCCTTCGTACCGGAGTGCGCGCCGGTGGCGAGCGTGGCGTAGGTGGGCGTGTTGGTACCGAAGCCGGCCGTCTGCCAGCACTGCGGCAGGGTACCCGTGCCCGCAGTTTCCAGCCCGGCGTTCTGCACAAGGTTCGCGCCCGCCGCCGGTGGTGGCGGCGGCGGTGTTGCGGCGGCGTCGAACATCTCGGCGTCATCGGTGACGAGCGTGCCGTTGCTGAAGATGTTCAGGCCGAAGCTGATGCCGCTGGCCCCGGCGGGAAGCGCCGGGGTGGTCCAGGTCGCCTTCTGGAACGTTGTGGCCGCGGCGAACCAGGGGCTTGAGGTCCAGTAGGTCCAGGAGCCAAGTCCGCTGCGGTAGTACAGGGCGAACTGCGTTGGGACCGTGGATTTGTACCACATGCCCAGGTTGTAGCTGTGCCCGGCAGTTCCTGCGGGCGAGCATCCGCCCAGGTCGAGGGACGGCAGCCATTTGGCGTCACCGTTGGCGTAGCTCCGCATCACCACCTGGGCTGCCCTGCCGGTCCGGCCCTGGTTGACGGTGCTGAATGTGGGGGTATTGGTTCCGTATCCGCCCTGCTGCCAGCACTGGGGAGCGCCGTTGGTGAGCGTTTCAAAGCCCGGGTTCTTCACCAGGTTGCCCGTGCCGGGCGGAGGGACGGCCGGTCCGTTGACCAGGGGCTTGACCGTTCCGCCGATGACCTGGTCAACGGTCTTGACGGTGGTGGTGGCGGGACGGGTCTTCAGCCAGTTGGCGAACTGGTTAAACAGGGTGGGCGAGATGGTGATGGGGTCTGAGGGGTTGTTGGCGATGTGGTGGAAGGTGAGTTGCACCCATCCTCCCGCCCCATTTTCGGCCTGCGTGACGCTTCGCTGAAGGTCGGCAAGGGTCCAGGTGTTTTCCACCTGGTCGGGTGCCTTCGTGTAGTAGGGGTCCGCTGGCGGCATCGACTCACCTACCGCGCATGTACCGCAGCTGAACCGGGTGCGGATATCGCCCAGCCCCCGCGCGCTGTTGTAGCCGCAGTTCCGGACAATTGTTTCGGTGCTGGCGTTGGCCGCCGCAAAGGGGTGGGCGAAGCTGGTCACCCGGAAACCCCAGTTGCTGAGGTTGACGCGGTCATTGCAGACCTGCCGCGTGGCTTCATCGCTGGGCAGGGTGGTGAGGTCCGGGTGGGTCACGGTGTGGCCGCCGATTTCATGACCGGCGGCGGCCAGTGCCTGGACCTGGGCGAGCGTGAAGTAGTTCGGGGTGTTTACGACGCCGGAGGTCACGTAGAAGGTGCCCTTCAGTCCCAGCGAGTTCATGGTCTGGGCTGCGGCCAGCTGGTCCGCGTGGCCGTCGTCGAACGTCAGGCTGACCACGGTGGGCGCGGCAGCATGGGCCGCGGGCGGGCTCATCGCCAGGCCGGCGACGGCCAGGGCCAGGGCGGCCGTCACGGTGACCAGGGATTTTGCCCGACGGAGCAGTCCCTTCCGGGCACCCCCGCGCGGAGGCAATTCTTCCACGGGCTCGCAGCCGGTAGTTTTCATGGCGTACCACTCGATTCATCTTGGGAAGGCCCCGTGGCAGGGGACTCACTGGGCAGGAGGCGGCGCCCCCACGGTGTCGTACATTTCGTAGTCATCGGTGGCCAGCTGGCCGTCGCTGAAAAGGTTGAGCCCGAAGCTGATGGCCTTTGCCCCGTCTGGGACAGGCGGTGTCTCCCAGACCGCCTGCCCGTACGTCGTCCTGGCGGGGAAGTACGGGCTGGCCGTCCAGAACTGCCAATCTCCCATTGCGTTGCGGTAGTACACGGCGAATTGGGTCCGCGCGGTGGACTGGTACCAGGCGCGGAGCGAGTAGGCGTGGCCCGGGGTGACACTCGGCGCGCAGGCTCCCAGGTCCAGGACCGGAAGGAGTTTCACGTCGCCGGATTTGTAGGCCGTGACATCCAGCCGCCGGGACGTTCCATCCCGGAAGCCGGGAGCCAGGGTGGCCAATTCGGACGAATTCTCCCCGTAGCCTGCCACCTGCCAGCATTCCGGCAGGCCATACTTTCCAGGTGTTTCCAGTCCGGGATTCCGCAGGGCGTTCACGCCCGGGCCGGCAGGCGGTGCATCTGCTCCCGGAACCACTGGCTTGGCCACTTTCCCAATGACCTCGTGGACGGTCCGCACCCCCATGGTGCCCTTCGCTGTCCGCTCTTCCAGCCAGGCGGCAAACTGTTCGAACACGGCCGGGCTGATTGACAGCGGACTTCCGGAGTCATCGATGTCGTAGAAGGCCAGCTGCAACCAGCCGCCTGATGCCTCAGCCTGTTCCACAGTCTGCTGCAGTCCCTGCAGTGTCCAGTCCCGGCCCACCTCGGCGGTGGCACGGGTGTTGAAGGGATCCTCGGGACGTACGGTCTCGGCCGGGGCGCAGGACTCGCAGGAGTGCGGGCTGCGGATCCGGTCCTGTCCCCGGGCGCTGTTATAGCCGCAGCCGGACACGATGTCCTCGGCGGCGGGGGACGACGCCCCGAAGGGGTAGGCAAAGCTGGTCACCTTGAAACCCCATTCACTGAGCTTCGCCCGGTCACTGCACACCTGCCGTTGCGCTTCGCCGGGTTCGACGGCGGTGAGGTCCGCCAGGGTGACCGTGTATCCGCCGATTTCGTGGTGCTGATCGGAGAGGCTGTGCAGGTCCTCCTGGTTCAGGAAGCCGGCGGCGCCAACGAAGCCTGAGTTGACGAAGAAGGTGCCGCGCAACTGGTGGTCTGCAAGGATGCGGGCCGCTTCCCGCTGGCTGGACCGGCCGCCGTCGAACGTCAAGGAAACTGACAGCAGCGGTGCGGCGCCGGAGGTGGGTGGATCGGAAGTTTGTGGGCCCGCCGCTACATCGCTACGGTCGCCGCGGTTTGCTGTCATGAGTGACGCACCGCCGGTCAGTACGGCAAGGACGGCAATCCAGGACACGGCGAGGAGGCCCACCCTCCTGCGCGAAGCACGGGCCTGCACAGACGCCAGCCTGCCATTCCCAGGGCCGGCGGTCCCGGAACCGGGATTTTCGCCGGTCACGGCGCGGACCTGCCCGCAGCGGCGCGCGGCCATCGGAGGGCTACGCCCTTCATTGACGAGATTTCCATGGTGAGACCCGTTTCTCCACCGACCGGTTTCAGTCGTTCACAGCCTCAGCCTATGGAGGGCCGTTCCCACCGGACACGAGTAGGCAGTACCCGTATTTGGCTTGTGGACCACGTACCTGCGCGAAGCCACTACTCGGCGCTGCCTACCCAGCCACTACGGCCCGTCATGCATGGAATCCTGGCCTGAAAACGGGGCGCCTATGGTCAAATGGTGGTTCAGGAGAGTGGACAGGAAATCCGACCAACACGGGGGACATGTGGCAGCCAAACCGGGCACCGGCCAGGTCAGCAGGGCCGCCGCGTCCCCGGCACCACCGCGGGCGGGAAGGGTGCATCTGCCTTCGGGCAACCGGCGTTCCAACACCCGGCTCGCCGTGGTGGCCGCAGCAGTATCGCTGGCCCTGGTTGGCGCTTTCTTCCTATGGCGTTTCATTGCGGAGGCGGGCATGGCACAGCAACCGTGGTTTTCGGGATATGCGGACGTGACGGTAGACCCGCCGTACGACTTAACCGGGACCGGACGGCCGGACAGCCGTAACGTCACCCTCGCCTTCGTCGTCGCCGACTCCTCACAGCCGTGTGCTCCCAGCTGGGGCAACGCCTACAGCCTCGATGCTGCCAGGGACGCGCTCAACCTTGAGCAACGGATCTCCGCCCTGAAGTCCAACGGCGGCGCCATCGCGGTTTCCTTTGGCGGCTCAGTTAACACTGAGCTTGCCGTCGCATGCCAGGACCCGGTCCAACTGCAGGCTGCCTACCGCTCAGTGGTGGAGCGTTACTCCCCCTCCACCATCGATTTCGACATCGAGGGGGATGCGCTGCTCAACGGACCGGCCGGGGAACGGCGGGCAGCGGCGGTGGCCGCCCTTCAAAAGGAAAAGAACGGGTGGGGCGGCGGACTGGACGTGTGGCTCACGCTCCCGGCATCACCACGCGGGTTGACCGACGACGGCATTGCCGTGGTGGACCAGATGCTGGCCGCCGGAGTCGACCTTGCCGGCGTCAACATCATGACCATGAACTACGGGTCCAGCCGCGGGCCCTCACAGAGCATGCTGGACGCGGCGGTGGCGGCCGCCGGTTCCACCCACGACCAGCTGAGCCTCAGCTACCAACGGGTGGGGACCAGCCTCAGCAGCCAGGAGATCTGGTCGAAGATGGGGCTGACTCCGATGATCGGCGTCAATGACCTGCCGGGCGAAGTCTTCGGCTTGGACGCGGCCAGCGGCCTTAACTCCTTTGCCGTCCAAAAAGGCATCCAGAGAGTATCCATGTGGTCGCTCAACAGGGACCGGGAGTGCGCGGCCGCCGCTGCCGATGGCCAGGCGAGCCACGTGTGCAGCGGAGTCCAGCAGGAGCCCGGCCATTTCGCCAAGGCCCTCGCCGCAGGATTTGAGGGCAAGCTGCGCTGACGCCGCGGGCGGGCTGCCTGCTGGAGTTACCTGCCGGGTCAGCGGACCTGGCTGGTGGTGACAATGTCGAGCCACGGGCCTTCCGGCACCTGGTCCCGTGTCACGAATTGCCAGTCCACGGTGTCCGATTCGCCGTTAATATCTTCAAAGCCCAGGCACGCGTTCAACGCCGGAGAAACGTCCATTCCAGCCCCGTTGAATTCCTTATTGGCAGGGCGGGCATCATCGGAACCAAAAACATATTCCTTGTCGTGGTACTGGCCGGGACCTGCGTCCTGGATCTGGCCGTAGCATTCCTGGTTTCCCTTGCGGATCCGGACCCATTGGTTCTTCATATAACTGAATGATTTGTCCTGCTCACGGCCCGCATAGGCAGAATCCTTGGCCCAGGGGATGACGCTGGCCCGTTCCGCGAACGCCTTGCTGTCGTTGACGTCGTCGTAGGGCAGGTCGAGGTAGAAGGGGTTTTCCTTGGGTGTCATGCCGGTGGGCATGTAGCGGTTGGCTTCCGTCCGCTGCTCCGTCTCGCAGGTCCCTGATTTCATCACCCCGTCGCAACCGCCGTAGTTCCGCATCCAGCCGGAGTCGTAGGTGGACATGACCTGGCTGCCGTCGTCGGCTTTGGGATCGAAAAGTTCACCCACCCAAAACGTGGTGGCCACGATGTTGGTGTGCCACGGATAACCGCCCTCCCCGGAGGAGCTTCCTCCGTCCGGCGGGGCGGGAGGTGAGGAACAACCCGCAGCGATGAGCGCCACCGAGGACAGTGCGGCGGCGAAGCCCCACCGTACCCGAATGCTGTGCCGAATCCGCCACGTGCGCGATCCCGCTGGTGAAAGCAGAAAATTTGGCGCTGCCGCTCTTTTCAACCCGGACTCCTTCGTATGCCGTGACACTTTATTTTCCTTGAGATCCCGTGGCATCGGCGAGGGAAATGCGCACATTGACAGCCAATTCATAGCTTTCCGGACATTCCCGACATTTCCGGAATTTCGCAGCCCAATGGCCGGGCCGGGAAATAATCCCGGTCCGGCCAATGGAGTAATCGGACTTCCTGGCCCTAGGCCATCAGGAGGCGAGAATAACCTTCCACCGTGAAGCGTCCGCCGTGTTCGCCGTCCGGTTGTCCGCGGCGACGTTGGTGATGATCTGGTCCACGGTGGTCTTCGGGTCGAAGCCCACCAGGCCAAAGGCCTTGGTGTTGTCCGGCACCCGCCGCCGCATGTCCTCGTAGCCTTCGGAGTAAGCCTGCTCGTAAGGCACCAGGGTGATGGGGCTGTCGCTCCCCACGAGTTCCACGATCCGCTCCGCGAGGGCGAGGATGGAGATCTCGTGGTTGCCACCGAGGTTGTAGGCGTTGCCGTACGCGCGCTCGTCCTCGGAGATCCGCGTAATGGCGGGCACGATGTCACCCACGTAGGAGAAGCAGCGGGTTTGGTGCCCGTCTCCGTAGACGGTCAAGGGTTCGCCCGCGAGCGCCTGGCGTACCAGGCGCGGCACTACCATTCCGTAGCGTCCGGTCTGGCGGGGACCCACGGTGTTGAAGAGCCGGACAATCGCCACCCGCAGCCCGAACTGCCGCCAGTAGGCGTGGGCGAAGGCTTCATCGATGCCCTTGGCCGCAGCGTAGGTCCAGCGCGATTTCAGGGCCGAGCCCAGGATCCGGTCCGATTCCTCGGAGAGGCTGTCCGAGGTGTTCTTACCGTAAATCTCGCTGGTGGATGCCAGCAGGAGGGTGGCTCCGGCTTCAAGGACGGAGTCCAGGACCACTTCCGTGCCGTGGATGTTGGTGCGCAGGCTTTCCAACGGATGGTCAACGATCAGGTTGACGCCTACCGCGGCGGCCAGGTGGAAAACCCGGTCCGCCCCCGCCACGGCTTTGTCCACGGCAGCCCGGTCAAGGATGCTGCCTTCGATGAAACGGAACCTGCGGTGTCCGATGACGCCCTTGAGGTTCTCAAGCCGGCCGGTGGACAGGTCATCCAGGACAATTACCTCGTCCCCCGCTGCCAGGAGGTGTTCCACGAGGTGGCTCCCGATGAATCCGGCACCGCCGGTAATTGCTGTTCTCATGCTTCCTGCTTCCAAATGGAGTGGTGTGGTCAGAGCCTGGTGACGTTGTCTGCCTTGGGCAGCCGGTAGGTGGTGTCCAGCACTGCCGTGGCGTCCTCCAGCCAGTCAAGGTCCGTCTGGCTGTGCCTGGTGTGCAGGATGACGAGGTCCGCTTCCCACAGTTGGGGTGCGGGATTGGAGATCAGTGTCCCGCCCCTGCCGTCCGGCGCGGTGAGGCACCACGGATCCGAGTAGGCCACCTCGGCACCGTCGGCGATGAGCTCGGCGATGATCTCGAGGGCCGGGGATTCACGGAGATCCTCGACGTCGGGCTTGTAGGCCACGCCCACCACCATCACCCGTGCGCCGGCCAGGCCGTGGTTCCGCTCGGAGAGGATCCGCCGCGCCTTTTCCACTACCTGGTGCGGCCTGCCCGCGATCCCGATCATTGCCTGCTCGATCACCGGCGCCGTCACGCGGGCCTTGCGCAGCTGCCAAAGGAGGTAGTGCGGGTCGCAGGGAATGCAGTGTCCGCCGACTCCCGGGCCGGGGGTAAACGGCATGAACCCGTACGGTTTGGTGGCGGCCGCGTTGATCACGTCCATCACTTCCATGTCCAGTTCGTGGCAGATCTGGGCAAACTCGTTGGCCAGGGCAATGTTGACCGCCCGGAACGTGTTTTCCACCAGCTTGGTCATTTCCGCGGCGTCCGCGGACGGGACCACGTGGACCAGCTTGGTGCTGGCGCTGAGCAGCCGTTCCGCTGCCTCACCGCAGGCGGCCGTGACACCGCCCACCACCCTGGGCACGTCCTCGTGGGAGAAGGAGTCGACGCCGGGATTGATGCGTTCCGGCGAGAAGGCCACGTACACGTCGCGTCCCGGGATGAGTCCCTTCGCCGCGAGAGGCATCGCCAGCAGGTCCCGTGTTGTGCCCACGTAGGTGGTGGAGGTCAGCATCAGCAGCTGCCCCGGCACCGCGTATTCCACCACTGAGGCACACGCTGCGCGCAGGATGCCAAGGTCGGGAACAAGGTATGCGTCCACGGGAGTGGGAACGCAGACCACGACGGCGGCGGCGTGGGCCAGCAGCGAGAGGTCGCTGGTCAGCATGAATGAGGGGTCCAGCAGCGCGGTCTTCAGCCGCTCCTTGTCCGAGTCCAGCAGGTCCGCCTGCTGTTCGCGGATCACTGCCAGCCGCCGCTCCGAAACGTCGAGCCCGAGGACCCGCCGCCCGGAGGCGTTGATGGCCAGGGCGGTGGGCAGTCCCACGTAGCCCAGGCCGACGATTGCGACGTCGAATGTGAACACCTGGTCCTGGGCGGGAATTGCCCGCGCCGCGGTGCCCTCAGTCCACTCCACTGCCTCAGCCGGCAGGGAATGGGATTCAACGGCGACCTGTTTCTTGAGGGTTTTTACCTTCGTGTTCGGTGCCATGGTCAGTCGACCTCCCGGTGCATTTTGTCTCCAGAGTGAATAAAAGCCGGCGGCGAGAAGCTGTGTGCCCGGGTCTCAGGTGGCACGTCGCCTTTCACCGCCGGCCCGTTTTGGGGGGTCCCCGCCAATGGCGGGAGACCTGTCGCATCGGAACTGCCTTCCGGCCGGACTGCCATCAGGCTGTCCCCCGCAAAGGAAATCTTCCTGCGCTTCATGTCGAGGCCCACTTCCCCTCGTGCTGGCGGTTGCCAACAAGACGAGGGTATTAATCAAGTCCTTTGCCCGGCGCGAGTGTGGTGTACCCGTCTTTGACCCCGCCCGACGCACCCGGCGGTGAGACTACGTGGCTTGGGGCTGCCCACCACTCGCATTGGTACTCGGTAGGGCGGGTGCCCCTGGATTGCCCGGATTTCCGCGGAACCAACACCGAAAACCAGCGCGGCAGCAGGCGCTGGTTAACGAATACGGCTGGTTAGATGGTGTGTTCGCCGCTGATGAGCTTTTCGCGGTCGCTGATTCCGAGCTTGGCGAACATCCGGTACAGGTGGCCTTCCACTGTCCGGAGGGAGAGTCCGAGGCTGAGTGCGATGTCCCTGTTGCTTGAGCCCGTCTGTACCAGGGCAACGATCTCCTGTTCGCGCCGCGTCAGCTTTGACAGGTCCGGCATCCCCTGGCCTGTGGCCGCGGGAGCCTTCCCCAGGGCCGCGGTGCGCCGTTTAAGGAGCCGCTGTGCTTCCAGCTGGCGGGACTTGTCTCCCCGGCTTTCGAGGATCCTGAGCGCATGGCCCGCGTAGTCCGCTGCTGCGAGCTCCAACCCCTCCCTGGCTGCGGCCTCACTCAGGGCAATGAGCCCGGCGGCATCCTTGGCGTCCAGGGCCTGGCTGTAGCTGAAGGCGAACTCGGCGGTACGGCCTTCGCTGGTTTCTGCCAGGGATTTCAGGCGGCGCACCACGGAGAGGTCCCCCGCCCGTAGGACCAGGACGAGGATATCGATCTCCGGCCCCACTGCCCCGTTGGCCGCCGCGGTGTCGGCGAGGGACATCAGCCGGGACAGTGTGGGGCGCAGCCCCACCTGCTGGACCTTGGCCATGGCGGCGTGGGCCCGGCCCAGCAGGGACGATTCCATCCCGTCCCGGGCCAGCGACTCATGCTCCAGCGTGTAGGAGGACGCGACATCCCGGAACTTCAGCAGGGAAGCAGCATAGGCAGCGGCAGCGACGGCGTCGGGTAGATCGCTTTGCAGGTCCGACACCCGGAGCATGCTCACCGCCTGGCGGAGGCACGGCAGCGCGGCCCCCAGGTTGCCCCGGCGCAGGTCCACGCTGCCCGCGCTGAAATGCAGCGCACCGCCGTCGTAGATCAGCGAGTTGGGCGCCTGGGACACGTGGTTCTTCAGATACTCCTCAAGCACTGTGAACTCGCCGGCATGGAGCAGGGCAAGAATGTAGCGGCGCATGAAGAACCCGGTGTGCTGCAGGCCCCAGTAGCCGGCAGCATCGAGGATGTCCTTGACGTCGGCCAGAACCTGCAGGGCCGAGAGGGGCTTGCCTGTGACGGCCATCGATTCAGCCAGCAGCGTTCCTGCGAGCAGTCGGGTTTCCCCGTCCCCGCCCTGTTGCCAGATCTGCCGCAGCTCGCGTTCCGTTTCCACGTGGCGGCCCTCCGCCTGCATTCCCTCCAGGACCAGCAGGCGGCTTCCGAGGCGTCCCAGTTCAAGCTCCTGCGCGTCAATTCCCCGGGCGGATTCCGCGATCCGGGCCAGGGCAGCCTCCCATTCGTACGCCGCCTGCTTCACCGCGTTGGGGCCCGCCCCCTGGCGTCTGGCGAGTTGCGCGGCGAGCATGGACACCTGCCGCAGGGTGGCAGGATGGTTGGTCCTTTCGACGATCCCGCTGATTTCCCAGGCCGTTCCCCGGATATCCCCCCGGTACCATTTGGCACGGGCCACCTCCACCCGGGCCGCGAGCTTGAGCGCCGGGTCCTTGATGGCTCCGGCTACCCGTTCGACGTAGCTGGGGATGAAGAGCCGGTTGGCCAGCTGCGCGGCCTCCAGGATTTCGGTGTCCGGGATCCTGGCACCGGCTTCGAGCCCCCAGGACACATAGCGGAGCAGGCCGTCCATGGTCTGCGGGCGGCTTTCAAGGAGCTGCAGGATGCGCTGGCGGATCCGCAGGCTGCGGGCGGCCGGCACAATCTGGCGGAGTACTTCGCCCACCAGCGGCTGGACCAGGCGGACATGCTGCTCGGCATCGGAATCGATGGTGATCAGCCGCATTTCCTGCAATTCGTCCACGGCGTGGTGGTCACTGGCCTGCCGCAGCACATCCAGCGGCAGGGGTTCGGCCAGGGCGACGGTATCCAGGGCCTCACGCTGCAGATGGTCCAGGTGGACAATCTGGTTCCGGACCAGGTCCAGGAGCCGCAGGCTGTTGCCGCGCAGCTCGGAGGTCAGCATCCATGCCCCGTTCCGGTTGACCAGCTGGCCGGCGGACCTGGCATTGCCGATGAGTTCCAGCAGGAACATCGGGTTGCCTCCGGATGCCCTGCGGAGCACAGCGCCTGCGCTGGGGACCACGGGTGCGCCCAGCACCTGGGCGCACAGTTGATCGACGTCCTGTCCGTTCAGCGGCTGCAGGTCGAAGCGGTCCAGCAATCCTTCGGACCACATCGAAAAGATTTCACCGGGCGGCGCCGGATGGGGGCGGCAGATGAAGACCACTTTGGCCGCTTCGGCAGCAGTGAGCTGGGCCAGGACGGCGACGCTGCCCTCGTCGAGGTGCTGGGCATCCTCCACCACCAGGACGGCGGGCACCGATTCCCGTTCCCTGGCTGGGTTCAGGGCGGCGGTCACGGCCTTCATCACGGACAGCGGCTCATTGATCTGGCCAGGCGTCAGCGAGGTGATCAGTGGTGCGAGGGCGGCGAACGGGACTCCGGCCAGCGTGGCCCCGGCGAACACCCGGAAGGGCCGCACGCGGTGGCCCAGTTCCTGGATCACCGCGTTGACCAGTGCCGTTTTACCCAGCCCGGCATCACCCAGCAGGAGGATGCCTGGCCCGTTGCGGTCAAGCAGGCAGTCCGCGACGGCGGCCAGGATGCCCGAGCGCCCAACGAGCGTTTCGCTTGCCAGTACCTCGGTCATTGCTGGTTCCCCTCAGCGAGGCCCAGGGCAAACGGCAGCTCCGAGCGTTCAACGATCTTCAATTTGCCGTAGATCTGGTAGAGGTGTCCCTCCACCGTCCGTACCGACAGGTGCAGCCGGGCGGCGATGGCCTTGTTGCTGTGGCCCCTGGCGGCGAGGGTGGCGATCTCCAGTTCCCGCGCTGTGATGCGGTCTTCCTGCTGGACCGTGTCCTCCGGCGCCCGCATCCTGTGCCGGCAGGTTTCCGCGATCCGGCGGGCCTGCAGGAGCAGGGCGCGGTCTTCCAGGGCATGCGCGCCGCGGATGACAGCCTCTGCGGCATCGAAGGCAAACCGGTCATGCTGCAGGTCCTGGGCGAGCTGGGCGACGGCCACCTGCTGGGCCACGTCATGGGCGAGTACCGCATTGGCGTAGGCTGCGCACAGTCCGGCGAAGTCGCCGTCGCACCTTAACGCCGTTTCAAGGAGACGGGAAGCCGCGGCTGTCCGTCCCAGCCTGACGGCCGTGCTCAGCGCGAGGACCTCAAGTCCGTGGTTGCCCGCCGCATGGTCGTCGTCGGCCAGCCGCACCAGTGCCTCGCTGGCGGCCTGCGGCCTGTCAACGCCGTCCATGGCGAGGATAGTGAAATAGGCCGTGATCCACTCCATCGGCCGTCCGGGCCGCGCGGGCCCCGGCCTTTTCTGTGCAAGGTAGCTGCCGGCCCGGTCCGGTTCGCCTTGCAGGGCCGAGGCGTAGGCAGCCGCTGCGGTGGCCACGCCAAGGATCCCCTCGTCATCCCGCACCCGCAGCTGCCCGATCAGCGGAACCAGGGATTCCAGCCCCTCATGTGCCCTCCCCTGCAGGCACCGCAGGACGGCCAGTGCCAGGTCGAAGGAAGCCGGGAACGGCTGGCCGGCGGGGAGCGGAGAGTCCCAGTGCGGCTGCAGCATCGATGCCGAATCTTCCCAGCAGCCTGCCAGCAGCAATGCGAACCGCAATCGCCCTGCGGCCGGCCATGCAGCAGCTGCGGACACCATCGGATTCCGGCCGTCGGCCAGCAGCTGCCCGGTCATGTCAGCTGCCTCGGCCTGCCGCCCGGTCAGTGCCCACGCCTCACACAACAAACTGCCTGCCATGAAGCGGAATTCCGGTCCGTGGGTTTCAAAGTCCTGCAGCGCATCCTCCAGCAGCGCGGCGGCTTCTGCGTAACGGCCAAGGTGGCCCGCAACCCTTGCTTCGGCGAGGACCAGCTCTTCCCGTAAGAACCTCTCAGCGTCCGGCCCACCATGCATTCCCTGCGTCAGGCCAGCGGGGGCAACATCCCCCGGCATCAGGTCCCCGTCCAGCATCTTCCGGACATGCCGGAGGCGTTCCGCAGCCTGGTCCATGGTTGCCCGGTCGGATTGCAGGACCGCGGCCTCCGCCAGCTGGAACCGAAGGGTGTCGGCGGAGGCCGGCACGTCCGCGTCGTTGCCCTCCTCGCCACCACCGGCTTGTTCCCGGTACTGCCGGATCAGGGCACGGGCTTCGCTGACGGCACCGAGGGCTGCGAGGGCCGTGGTTTCCTCGGCGACCGCCGCGGCGCTGCGTGAATGGCCGGGTACTGAGCGGACCAGCCGAAGGGCCAGCGGGTAGTCAGCACGCGTGTTGGCGATCGTGGCGGCGTGCAGGGCCTCCGGTTCGGTGAGCGGCGAGCCGCATTCAAGGGCCCACGCGGCAAGGGCCACCCTGAGCGCGGGGTGCATCAGCGCCGGCTCCACTGCCTCGCAGAACCGTCGCCGGAGATCGCTGCTGCGGCCTGTGGGGATGTTGGCGCGGATCACGTCGCGCAGCAGCTGGTTCTGCATCCCCACCATGCGTGGCAGGGAATCGTCCACCACCAGGATCCCGCGTTTTTCCAGGGCGTCGACGTCGTCGGGCAGCGCGATGGCCAGCAGCGCTTCCAGCGGCACGGTCCCGGCCAGGGACACGATCTCCATCGCCATGCGTTCCCCGGGTCCCAGCTTGCCCAGCCGGGTGACCACCAGGTCTGTAATGGCAGGGCCGTGGGGCCTGTCCGTAGCGGTAAGGACCCAGACGCCGTCGCGCACCGCCAGCGCCCCGGAGTCAAGCAGTTCTCCGGCCAGCATTTTCAGGTAATGCGGGTTTCCGCCACTCGCCGTCCAGAACTCGTGCGCCGCGGATGCCGAGATGCGGCCGCCGAGGCTCGCTTCCAGCCAGGTAATGGCATCGGGCAGCGGGAGCGGTTCGAGCTCGATCCGCGCAAGGTACCCGTCCGTGCAAAGCCGGGACAGTTCGCTTCCCAGCCGCTGCGGATCGGTGCACGTCAGGATCAGGCCTGCCGTTCCGTTGCGGGCGAGCTGGGAGATGACAGCCCCCGCAAACTCATCCACGTCCCCCGCGTTTTCAATCACCAGGTACACGGGTTTGCCCTCGGCCCGCGCGGTGAGCAGCGCCGTCAGGGCGGAGAGGACCAGCGCAGGATGGGACAGGAACTGGGAATCCAGGTCCCTCAGCAGAACATTCAGGGCACCGTACGGGCTTGCGGTGAGGCCGGCGCTGGCCCGGAGCACCACAATGTAGGCGTCATCGCGGATTTCCTTGGTCAGGAGGCTGGTGAGGTAGCTTTTGCCGCTCCCCGAGGCTCCGGTGATGAGCACTCCGGCGCGTGACTCGTCCAGGGCGCGGATGAGGTCCTCTCCGGTGGTCCTGCCGCCAATCTGCGGCCAGGTCCTTGAGCTCACCCCGGTGCCCCCTCTGCTGGTAGACGTCGCGATGCCCGATCCTCCGACACCCCCTTGTCCGGGCGTCGGCGGATCAGGCTTCCGGGGGCCCCTAATGCGCCAACCGCCACCCTGACTGGGTCCCCGCCAATCAAGTAGTGACAGCCCCAATTAATCAGCTGGACTCTTGACAGGCACCAGTAGCGAGTACTCGTCTTAAGTACCCCTCCGACTACTTTGCTACTCGCGAGTACTCGTCAACGTTGAGAGGTTGACGAGTGGACCCAGGGGTTCCTACGCAGGATTGAGCTGCGCGAACACCGCGTCGACGTCGATCGTGGCACCGTCCGCGAAGGCGAACAGGCCGTCCGCCACGAAGCGCGCCCCGCACGTTTCGGCAAGGGAGCCTTCTCCTGAGAGCACGACGACGGCGGCGTAGTCCGCGTCGGCCACGGCACCGGCGGTGCCAATCCAGGGGATGGCCAGGTGCTCCCCCACCGGGTGCGGTGCCTCGCGGCGCCAGGTGCCGGCGTCGTCAAGGACCCCGCCCCACTCAACGGGGCGGACCTCGCTGGCCAGGCCGGCCGCGGTGTCCACCGGCCAGCCGCCGATCCGCAGCCGGGCGCCGTTGCCTGCGGCGTTGCGGACCCGCACCAGCCGCAGTTCCACGGCACCCCGCGTCACGGATGCCACCGTCACTTCGGGCCCCGGCGTGGCAACTCCCGCAGCGCCGCTCCCGTGGTCCGGGCCGCCGTCGGGATCCACCTCGATCCAGTGTGCGGTGAAGCGCGAGGCCCCCACCTGCACCCCGTCCTGCCTGAAGTGGCCAAGGAACTCGAATCCGGTCCGGTGCGTCAGCCGGCCTTCCGCATCGGCGAACGCGACGGCGTTGTCCACGGATTCCGGGGCAAGGTCCGGGAAGGTGGCAGTGGAGTAGCCCAGCCGCGCATACAGCGGGGAATCGGCCACCCGGACGCCGGCGTTGGCATGGTCGGTGCCGTGGTTGCGGATCCGCACCACACCGTCCGAGGCGGTCCCGTCCACTTGCCAGCCCGGAGCCGTGATGAAGCGCTGCGTGTCGCCGGTTTCCACCGGCAGCGGCTCCTCGACGGCCGTCCACACCGGATGGCCGGCGGGGAGGGCGAGGCCCATCATTCCCTTGGCGGCCCAGTAGGGGGACCCCGCGCCGGAATAGGACTGTTTCATGCCCGGGAACTCGGAGTGGAAGCCGATGGTCAGCAGTCCGTCAGCGTTGTGGGCGCCCCGGTTTAGGAAGTACTTCAAGATGCCGGAGGCCGCCCGCCGGGTCACGCCGGGCGTCAATCGGGTGTGCCCCGCGATCTGTCCCGCCCAAAACGGGGCCGCCGCGGCGAAGCGGTAGATCAGGCTGCGGCCCTGGACCAGCGGAGCACCGTCAGCCCCCACCAGGTGGATGGCGTCGTCCAGGAAATCGGCCAGCCGTTCGCCGTCCAGCTCGGCACGGGCCTTCACTTGGGGGTCCTCCGGCGCCATCAGCTGCAGCAGTTGGGGATAGACCTGGAACGCCCAGCCCACGTAGTGGTCGTAGGCGCGCTCAGGGCCATCGGCAAACCAGCCGTGGCCGCGGTACAGGGAGTTGTGGATGGCCAGCCCGGCGTCGATGTCCGCATCCGAGTATCGTCGGCCCACGCCGGCGAGGAACTTTTCGACGACGATCTGGAACCACACCCAGTTGATGGGCGGGTACGCCTGGCCGATCACGGTCTCGAACCAGGCCACCAGCTGCTCCTGGACGCGCTGCGGCAGCCGGTCCCACAGGACGTCCCGGGTCAGCGCCAGTCCCACGGCCAGCGATGCCGCCTCGACTTTGGCCTGGTCCAGTTCACCCGGGGTGGGCCAGCGGTCAGGGTTCGCGGGGTTGGTTCCGGCGTCGAGGCCCTTGGCGTACCAGTCGGCCAGCCACGCGGTGCCCTCCGGATCACCGGCGATCCGGAATGAGGCCAGCAGGAAGGTCCGGGCAAAGGCTTCCAGCGAATCGCTGTTCCGGCCATAAGCGCTGGTGGCT
This sequence comes from Pseudarthrobacter sp. NPDC059871, assembly GCF_042731175.1. Lineage (NCBI taxonomy): Bacteria > Bacillati > Actinomycetota > Actinomycetes > Micrococcales > Micrococcaceae > Pseudarthrobacter > Pseudarthrobacter sp. NPDC059871. The sequence continues at coordinate 169,232 of NZ_JBHWJV010000005.1, read as the reverse complement.
CCGGGGAGGTACAGGTTGGCGTGGTCTTCGGTGGCGTGGCGGTGCGCGGACCGCAGCAGGTAGTCGGCGTACGCACACCAGTGGTCCCGGGTAAGGCCGGTATACGGCGAGGCGCTGAAGTCCAGCGGGGGCATGGCCAGGGGCGCGGCGTTCACAGGGAATCCTGCAGTACGCCGGCAGCCGGAATCCGCGGAGCCCCGATGGACGATTCCCGCAGGATCAGGTCCGGGTTCAGCTCGATCCGGTGCACGGGACGTATCCTGCCCTCGGCCAGCCGTGCGGCCATGAGCTGCACCGCCACCTTGCCCACGTACTGCTTGGGGGGCCGGACGGCGGAGATGGCGGGCTCGGCCAGGTAGGCCACTTCGTCGTCGTACCCCACGATCGCCATGTCCCCCGGAACGGTGAGTCCGCGGTCCACGCAGTGCTGCACGAATGCCACCGCCTGGGTGTCCGAATGCACCAGCATCGCCGTGGTGCCGGTCTGCGTGCACAGGTCCAGCACATGATCGAAGTGGCCGGCCCGGCCGCCGTTGCCGCGGTTGGCGGGGTCCTGTTTGGCTGAGTCCTCGTGCACCGAGCCCTCCAGCGGAATCTTCAGTGCGGCCAGGGCCTGGTGCCAGCCGCGGACCACGTGCGGGCTGGTGGGGCTGGACGAATCGGTGAGGCAGCCGATCCGCCGGTGGCCTTCCTGCCACAGGTGCCGCACGGCCATACCGGCGCCAAACGCGTGGTCCGTGGCCACCCATTCAAGGCGGTGCGCCGGGATCTCGGCCGGTGCACGCCGTTCGGCGAGCACCACCGGGATGGGCAGGGCGTTCAGCCAGCGGATCAGCTCAGGGCCGTGGTCACCGCCCATGTCCGGGGCCACGATCAGGCCGTCGATGTTCTGGGTGTCCAGCAGGGCCTGCACCTGCCGGCGGTTGTCTGCGGCGTCATATGCGGACCCGCGCACCATGATCCGCAGGTTACGCTCTTCCGCCTCGGCCCGCGCCCCGCTGATGACCTGCGGCCAGTAGTAGTCCAGTGACGGCACCACCATGCCGATGGAGTAGCTGTGCTGTGCTGCCCGGCCCGCTGCCGAGCGGTCCAGCGGGCTGGGCAACGTGGCGCCGCCATGCACGCGGGATACCAGGCCCTCGTCCGCGAGGATGTTCACGTCGCGGCGGATGGTCAGTTCGCTGACGCCCAGCTTCGCCGCGATGTCGCGGACGGTGATGGCACCGTGCGCCCGCAGTTCCTCCATGAGCCGTTCCCGGCGCTGCAGCGAAAACAGAGACTTTCCGGTGGGTTCGGACGGTTGCTCAGGGCTCATGGTGTTGCCTCCACAGTGAGGGTGAATGCGCCGGCGGCGCGGAAATCAGGGGACGGTGCAATTGCAGCCGGCGTGCGGAAACGCAGCCGGGTCAGCCGTGCTCCCCACGCGGCGGCGAGGAGCGGATCGTCCAGCTGCCATTCGTCCACGAGGACGACGACGGCTGCCGGGTCCCAGCGCAGGGCAGCTCCCCGCGGCGTCGCGTTTGCCGCGTCAACCGCCGGGATGCCGTCCGGACGGACGGTCGCCGATCCGTCCGGGCCAAGGATCACAGTTCCGGCCGTCAGGAAGGTGATGTCGACGTCGGCCGTTCCGCCCGTGGCCGGTGCAGGAAGGTCCCAGCTGTCGGCGATGGTGATGCGGCCGGAGGCCCGGTGCAGTTCCGCCGCCCGGATCCAGGCCCGGGGTTCGAAGCCGTAGGCCGCTCCCAGCGCGAGCTCCAGCAGCGGCCGCTCCGGGGTGGGCGCATTGAGGACGCCGGCCGCGAAGTCGCTGCCGGTTCCCTGTTCAAGGCCGAACGGGGCAGGGACGCTGTGCCAGTTGCTCTGCATCGCGCGGATGCCGTAACGGTCCGGGCCGAACGTCTGGGCGGTGTAGGTGGGCTGGCCGGCGTCAACCAACAGGGGAACCCCGTCCACGGCAACCACTACCGAGCCGACGTCGCGGTGGTTGTGGTGCTCGCCGTTATGGCCTCCCTTCGCGGCCAGGAGCAGTCCCTCAGCCGTTCCCGCGGTTTCCCGGGCCACCATGATCTGGACGGATGGCAGGTACGTGGTGGCCACCAGCGGAGGGTGGGCCGGAGTGGCGGTGGAAGCGGGTTCCGGGAGTTCGAGGAGCGTGTGCAGGACCCGGCCGAGCCCCGCGGCGGGATCCGGGCCGCGGGTGGCCATGGCGGCGGCGTGGCCGGCCGCCTCCGGATCGCCCAGACGGACTGCCCAGCGGTGCAGCATGTCCCAGGGAAGGGCAGCCGCAGCGCGCGCCGGACCGTCGGCCACGTTGAGGAACCAGGCGCCGCCGATGTGCATGCGGTGCGGGAAGGCGACCATTTCACGGACCACCGGGAGGCCGCCGTCGAGCACGCCGCCCGTGGCCTGTTCCAGCAGGGCCAGCCCCTCCAGCGCCCGCCCGGCACCGTTCCACCAGTAGGCGAAGCCCTCGTCAATGGCGCCGTCGGCCGGGATGGATGCCAGGAAGCGGTCCAGGCCCTCGATGCAGCGGGCCACTGCCCGCGCTTGGGTGATGGGGTCATCCACCAGGAACAGCGCCGCCGCAATGAGGTTGGAGTGGATCCAGGGATTCCAGTTGTGGACATCCCCGTCCAGGCCCAGCCAGTGCCAGTCCAGCCGGTCAAGGAAAGGCCGGATGACGCGCCCGGCGACCTCCTCCCGGATGCGCCGCCGCAGCCCCGGCGCCCGGTCATCGAGCTGCCCGCCCAGGACATGGTCCAGCCATGCCAGCTGCGCGGCCACCTCCCCCGCGCCGAGGTCCAGGTACGGGGTGGCCAGGTCCGGAACAACGCAGCCCGTGCGGCGGAAGACGTCGTCGTGCGCGGCCCAGCTCCACGAGCTCTGTTCGCAGAGCAGGAACGCGCCGTCGATGACCTCGTCCAGCCACGCCTCCGCCTCGTCGCCGTCCCCTTCCTGGCGGCCGGGATTACTGGCCAGGGCCATGACGACGGCGCGGGTCAGCCGCTGCTGGCGCGCAGCCACCAGGCCTTCGTAGGCAGTCCGGTTTCCGTCCCGGAAATACCGGGCGTAGTGGGACACCAGGGGTTGGGGCCACGGCGTTCCCCGTTCCCCCTGTGCTTGCCGGACAACAGGAGCGGGCAGATTCAACACCGCGGTATGCCAGGCTTTGCTGCCCGCTGCGGGAACACTGATGCGCGCGGCCGCGCCGGCCAACAGGGGAAGGAGCGCCGGCTGGGAGCCGTCGGGTCCCCAGGCAGTGACCAGTGGCGCTGCAGGTGCCGGCAGCGTGGTGTGGGGACTGAAGGGGGACGTCATCATCGGCTCTCATGTTCGAATACGATCGTTTTGGATCGAAGGTGAATAACTTGGTTGTTCTATCTTGTTCATGAGTATCTACTGATTGTTAGATGTGATGCAAGACATGAATTGCGGTTGTGAGCGCAAACGAACACGAGAGAAGGGAGGCCCGGATGTCGCCAAAACCCAAGGCCCTGCTGGTCATGAACCGCGGAACCTTTACTGACCAGTTCGATTCCACCCGGTTGGACCGGTTGGCGGGGCTGGTGGATCTGGGCGGGCAGCCGTGGACCGACTCGCTGGAGGATCCGGCGGTGGCGGGCCGGCTCGCGGACGTGGAGGTCCTGCTGACCAGTTGGGGCGTGCCGCGGCTGGATGCGGCGGCGCTGGAGCGGATGCCGAACCTGCGGGCGGTGTTTCATTGCGCCGGGACGGTGCGCAGTTTCGTCACACCGGAGTTGTGGGACCGGGGCATCCTGGTGACCAACGGTGCTGACGCGAACGCCATCCCGGTGGCCGAGTTTACGTTCGCTTCCATCGTGCTGGCCGGGAAGAAGGCGCAGGTGCTGGCCAACGATGCCCGCACCTGGCGTGAGGACTGGTCCTACACGACGGCGCGCGGCGAGGTGGGCAACATCGGCCGGGTGATCGGGGTAGTGGGGTTCTCGCGCATCGGCCGCCGCGTGGTCCGCCTGGTCCAGCAACTGCAGGACGTCACCGTCCTGGTCCACGATCCGCACGCCGATCCCGCTGCCGTGGCCGCTACCGGCGGCCGCCTGGTGGGCCTGGCCGAACTGCTGCGGGAGTCCGACGTCGTGAGTATCCACGCCCCGGCGCTGCCGGAAACCCGGCACATGATCGGGGAAGCGGAACTGCGGGCCATGAAGGACCACGCCACTTTGATCAACACCGCCCGCGGCTCACTGGTGGACACCCGGGCGTTGGAATCCGAGTGCGCCACAGGGCGGATCCACGCCGTCCTGGACGTCACCGAGCCCGAGCCACTGCCGAAGGATTCGGTCCTCTATGACCTGCCCAACGTGGTGCTCACGCCCCACATCGCCGGGTCGCTCGGCACCGAAACCCGGCGGATGTCCGACGCCGCGCTGAACGACCTCGAACGGTACCTCACCGGAGAACAGCTCGTAGCCCAGGTGGTCTCCGAAGACCTCTCCCTGAGCGCCTGAACCAACCCCGGCCGCGGACGCGGCAGACCAAAAACCCAGTAAGGAGCACGCAATGAAGCGCACCACCCTCGCCGCCATCGCACTGGCAGTAACCGCAGGCCTGGGCCTGTCCGGTTGTGCCGGCGCCGCCGGACCGGCCGAACCACAGGGCCAGGAAGGCAAGACCCGGCTGACCGTTTCGGTATGGAACTACGAAGGCACCCCGGAGTTCAAAGCCCTCTTCGACAGCTACGAGGCAGCCAACCCGGACATCGACATCGAACCTGTAGACATCCTCGCCGATGACTACCCGCAGAAGGTCACCACCATGCTGGCCGGCGGGGACACCACGGACGTCCTCACCATGAAGAACGTCATTGACTACGCCCGCTACGCCAACAACGGCCAGCTGCAGGAAATCAACGGCGTGGTGGACACCGTTGGCAAGGACAACCTCGCGGGCCTGGACGCCTTCGACATCGGCGGCAAGTACTACGCTGCCCCCTACCGCCAGGACTTCTGGCTCTTGTACTACAACAAGGACCTGCTCAAGGCTGCAGGCGTGGAGAACCCCGCTGACCTGACCTGGGACGAGTACACCGCGCTGGCCAAGAAGCTCACCACCGAGGCCAACGGCAAGAAGGTCTACGGTACCTACCACCACATCTGGCGCTCCGTAGTGCAGGCCATCGCGGCCGCCCAGGACGACGCCGACCAGAACAGCGGCGACTACGGCTTCTTCGAGGACCAGTACAACACCGCCCTGGACCTGCAGAAGAGCGGCGCCACCCTGGACTTCGGCACCGCCAAGAGCCAGAAGACCAGCTACCGCACCATGTTCGAGACCGGCCAGGCCGCCATGATGCCCATGGGCACCTGGTACATCGCCGGCATCCTGCAGGCCAAGAAGGATGGCAAGTCCACCGTGGACTGGGGCCTGGCCCCGATGCCGCAGAAGAACGACGACGGCAAGGTCACCACGTTCGGTTCGCCCACCGCGTTCGCCGTGAACAAGAACGCCGCGCACTCGGACGCAGCCAAGAAGTTCATCGAGTGGGCGGCGGGTGAGGAAGGCGCCAAGGCCATCTCCAAGATCGGCGTTGTGCCGGCCCTGCAGAACGACTCCATCACTGCCGAGTACTTCAAGCTCGCCGGCATGCCCACGGACGAACTGTCCAAGAAGGCCTTCACCCCGGACAAGGTTGCCCTGGAAATGCCGGTCAGCGACAAGTCTGCCGCCACGGACAAGGTCCTCAACCAGGAGCACGACCTGATCATGGTGGGTGAGCGCTCGGTGTCTGACGGGGTTGCCGAGATGGGCAAGCGCGTCAAAAGCGAAGTCCTGGGCCAGTAACAGGCAGCCATGAGCACTGACATTATTCCTTCGACGGTTGCCCCGGCTGTCCACAGCCGGGGCAACCGGAAGCAGGCCCGGCGCAACACCCTGATCGGCTGGACGTTCATCCTGCCGAACTTCCTGGGGTTCCTGGCCTTCACCCTCATCCCGGTCCTGGCCGCGTTCGCGCTTTCCTTCATGGAATGGACCTCCTTCACCGCCCCCAAGTGGGTGGGACTGGCCAACTTCCAGCGGATGTTCGCCTCAGATTCCTTCTGGATCGCGCTGCGCAACACAGTTGTCTACGCCATCGGCCACGTCCCCCTCACCATGGCCCTGGCGCTGCTCCTGGCGATGCTCCTGAACCGCAAGCTCAAGGGCATCGGCTTCTTCCGCGTCGCCATCTTCTTCCCCTACATCACCTCACTGGTGGCAGTGGCCGTGGTCTGGAACATGCTCTTCAGCCCTGATAACGGCCCCATCAACCAGTTCCTCACCACCATCGGCATCGCCAACCCGCCGGGCTGGACCTCCAGCTCCGACTGGGCCCTGCCCGCGGTCATCATCACCAGCGTCTGGCGCGACATGGGCTACTACATGGTCCTCTACCTCGCCGGCCTCCAGGCCATTCCCGCCGAACTCTACGAAGCCGCCGAAGTCGACGGCGCCTCCGCCTGGCAGCGCTTCTGGAATGTCACCATCCCCTCGCTGCGCCCCACCACGTTCTTCGTTGTGGTCATGCTGACCGTGTCCAGCTTTAAAGTCTTCGACCTCATCGTCGTCATGACCAACGGCGGCCCCGGCCGCTCCACCACCGTGCTGTCCCAGCTCATCTACCAGGAAGGCATCGGCGAAGGAAAGTTCGGCTACTCCTCAGCCATCTCCCTGGTGCTGTTCCTCATCGTGCTGACCGTCACCGTGCTCCAATTCAAGATCCAACAGCGGAGGGAACGCTGATGACCAACATGGCCGAAGACCTCAAAACCAGTCACCTCAACGACGCAGCCACGCCCCAGAACACCGCGGAAGAGGACCGCCGCAGCGAACGCCGCCGCTCCCCGCGCGAAGCGAAGAAACGCACCACAGACCTCGTCATCTACGCCGCCCTCGTGGTCCTTGTGGCGGCGCTGATGGTGCCGTTCATCTGGATGGTCTCCTCCTCCCTGAAGGAAAACAACCAGGTCCTCACCGTCCCCATCCAGTGGATCCCCACCGAGTTCGTGTGGAGCAACTACACGGATATCTGGACCCGGATCCCCATGATGGGCTACCTGCAAAACTCACTGTACTTGGCCGTGATCATCACCTGCCTGCAGGTCCTCACCGGATCCCTGGCCGCCTACGGCTTCTCCAAAGTCCGCTTCCCCGGCCGGGACGTCCTGTTCCTGGCCTACATCGGCACCATCGCCGTGCCCTGGCAGGCCTACATGGTCCCGCAGTACATCATGATGCAGAACCTGGGCCTGACCAACAGCTTCAACGCGCTCATCCTCCTCCAGGCCTTCGGCGCGTTCGGCGTGTTCCTCATGCGCCAGTACTACATGACCATCCCCGACGAACTCTGCGAAGCCGCCCGGATCGATGGCCTCAGCGAATACGGCATCTGGGCCCGCGTCATCCTCCCCCTCTCCAAACCCGCCCTCGCCAGCCTGGCCCTGCTGACCTTCGTCAACACCTGGAACGACTACATGGGCCCGTTCATCTACCTCACCAGTAACCGGCTCTGGACCGTCCAACTCGGCCTGCGCTCCTTCGTAGGCCAATTCGACGCCGAGTACGCCATGATCATGACCGGCTCCGTGATCTCGGTGATCCCCATCCTCGCGATCTTCCTCATCGGCCAGCGCTACTTCATCCAGGGCATCGCCACGAGCGGCATGAAAGGATGACCACCGTGGCACAGCACCCCGCCGGGCACTCACCAAACACCGGCCAACACCCCCGGCAACGCGGCCTGGCCGGCCGGATCCCCAGCCCCGGCTTCGAAGCCTTCGGGAACATCTTCGGCTTCATCTACACCTTCCTCGCCGGAAACGTCCTCCTGGCCCTGGCGAACGCGCCCCTGGTGCTGTGCCTGGCCCTCGTGGCAGACCCCGCCGCCGCGTGGCCCTTCTTCCTCGCCCTCACCATCACCATCCCGCCCTCCCTCGCCGGGATCTTCGCCACCTTCAAAGCCCTGCACGACGACGGCGCCGCAGTAAAACCCGTCGCGGCCTACCTCCGCGGCTACCGCAGCGGGTTCCGGCGGACCGCCCCGCTCGGGCTCGCCGCCGTCGCCCTTCTCCTGTTCCTCGGCGTGGACCTGGCGATCGTCCAAACAATGCCCGCAGCAGCCCTCCTGGTCCCCGTGATCCTCACAGCAGCCGCCGCAACACTGGCCGTAACCGTCACAGCGACCGCCGGCGTCGTCCTCCTCCCCGAAACACGCCTCAAAAACCTGCTCAAAGCCGCCCTCTACCTCACCGTCCAACGCTGGTACCTCAGCCTCGCCGCCCTCGTACTCCTCGGCATCATCGCCTCCGCCGCCATCCTGCAGCCGGTGCTGGGCATCGCCCTGGCACCTGCACCACTGCTCTTCGTCATCTGGAGCAACGCCTTCTACGCCTACACCGCAGCCCTCCGCACCGCCAACTGATTTGGGATCCACCGTGCATACCTTTGCCATCGGCAGCCGCGACTTCCTGCTGGACGGAGAACCGTTCCGCATCCTCTCGGGCGCCATCCACTACTTCCGCGTCCATCCGGACCTGTGGGCGGACCGGATCCGCAAGGCGCGCCTCATGGGCCTGAACACCATCGAGACGTATGTGCCATGGAATGAGCACTCCCCCACTCCCGGCAGCTTCCGGACCGACGGCGGCCTGGACCTGGCCCGCTTCCTGGACCTGGTGGCAGCCGAGGGCATGCACGCGATCGTCCGGCCCGGGCCCTACATCTGCGCGGAGTGGGACAACGGCGGCCTCCCGGCGTGGCTGTTCACAGACCCCGGCATCGGCGTGCGCAGCAGCGAGCCCGGTTACCTGGCGGCCGTGGACGGGTTCATGGACCAGCTGCTGCCCATCGTGGTGGAGCGGCAGGTCACCCACGGCGGTCCGGTGATCCTGTTCCAGATCGAGAACGAATACGGCGCCTATGGCTCGGACAAGGCCTACCTGCAGCACCTCGTGGATTCGGCCAAGCGCGCCGGCGTCGAGGTTCCCCTGTTCACCTGCGACCAGCCATTCGGGACCATGATTGAGGACGGCTCGCTGCCCGGGCTTCACAAGACCGGCACGTTCGGTTCACGCGCGGACGAGCGGCTGGCCTTCCTTCGGGAGCGGCAGCCTGACGGGCCGCTGATGTGTGCGGAATTCTGGAACGGCTGGTTCGACAACTGGGGCACCCACCACCACACCACCGACGCCGCCGCCTCAGCCGCGGAACTCGACGCCCTGCTGGCCGCCGGCGCCTCGGTGAACATCTACATGTTCCACGGCGGCACCAACTTTGGCTTCACCAACGGTGCCAACGACAAAGGCATCTACGAACCCACCATCACCTCCTACGACTACGACGCACCGCTCACCGAGGACGGCCACCCCACGGCCAAGTACTTCGCGTTCCGGGACGTCATCGCCAAGCACTTCCCGGTTCCCACGGAGGTGCCGGAACGCCGGGCCGCTGTTCCGGCGTCGGCTGTGTCCGTAACGTCGAGTGCCCCGCTCCTGGACGTCGCCGCGGCCTTCCCCGCTGTGCCAGTCCCCGGTTCCGTGCCGCCCTGTGAAGCCACCGGCCAGTACCGCGGCTTCTTCCTTTACGAACGGCAGTTGGACGACGGCGGCGTCCTCACCTTCAGCGAAATCCGCGATCGCGCGCAGTTCTTCCTGGAGGGATTCCCGTTGGGGACGCTGAGCCGGGAGCTCGGCGAGCGCTCCATCGTTGTACCCCGCGGCGGCCTGCTGCAGGTCCTCGTGGAGGACCAGGGCCGGGTCAACTACGGGCCGCGGATCGGGGAGGCGAAGGGCCTGACCGGTCCGGCCCTGCTGGACGGTGTGGAAGTGCAGGACTGGAGCGTCCGGCCCGTGGACTTGTCGTCGCTGGCGGCGTTCCGTGCCGCTGCGGGGGAACTTCCCGCCGGGAAACCCGGCGGGACCGGAGTTGCCGGGCCGTCGGTTTCGTTCGCCACGTTCGAGGCCGAGGGTCCGGGCGACAGGTTCCTCCGCCTGGACGGCTGGACCAAGGGCAACGCCTTCATCAACGGCTTCAACCTGGGCCGCTACTGGAGCCGCGGCCCGCAGCGCACCCTGTACGTACCCGGCCCGCTGATCCGCGAGGGCGCCAACGAGCTCGCCGTCCTGGAACTGCAGGGCAGCACCACCCGGGAGGTCCGCTTCGTGGCCGGCCCGGACCTGGGGCCGGACGAGAAGTAGCCCGCGGGACCGGGACGCGTCACGCGCAGCATCCTTTCGGAGGGCGCCCGACGGCGGAGCCCGGCTTTTGCGCGGAACACCGGGCCTGGGGAGGCCAAAAGCGTGCCCTGCGTGACGGCGGTTGGCTCAGCCACGCCGGTGTGCGGCACGGAGCCGCGCCACCAGCGTGGCCGCGAGCAGCGCGGTGGTGAGTTCCAGTCCGATGACCAGCAGCAGCTGCGTGCCGGCTTCCGCGCCAACGCCGGGAGCGGCAGCGGACGACGCCGGCCCTCCCCCGTGGGTGTGCCCCGCACCGGCCGCGCCCAGCAGGAGGACGGCGTGCACGGCCACCATCACCACGGCGGATGCCGCCACCTGGTGCAGGGCCCCCACCCGGCCGTGCCGCCAGATGTGCATGGTGCAGGGAACACAGACTGCTGCGAGGGCGATCATCAGGAAACCCAGCCAGGGTCCGTGCTGCCCCGAGACAGCCAGCCACAGGTGTGCAGCGCAGGAGACTGCGGTGACCACCGCGCAGAGGCGCCGGTGCAGGACGGGACCCTCGGCGCGGACCCGAACGCCCGGCGTCGTCCGCGTGGCTGCGCTGCCCGGCGCGGCGGGCGCGAGGCTAGTGGCAATCACCGCTGCCGCCCTCGCTGTGGCAGGAGGACGCCTGCTGGTTCGGGTTCGCGGGAACGTCCAGGACGGGGCTCCTGGCGAAGAAGCCCTCGGGGCGGAGCTTGAACCCCACGGTATCCACGGGCATGATGGGCCAGTCCTCCACCCGCGGGAAATGGGTGAGGCCGAAGGTATGCCACACCACGATGTCCTGGCCATCGATGTCCCGGTCCTGCGCCACATACCCGGGCAGGCCAGCTCCGCCGCCGTGCTGGTTCACGAAATCCCCGGTGGGGTACCGCTCCTCCTCCGCGTAGCGGGTGACCCACAGGTCCTTGGTGGCGAAGGCGGCGCGGCGGGCAATGGAGGAGTCCGGATCGGCCAGCAGCGTGGGCTGGTTCTGCGAGTGGAGTTTGTAGCCCACCGGCTCGCCCAGCCGGTTGCGGGATTCGGGGTTGGAGATGATCCAGGTGCGTCCGGACCGCGCATCGGCTTCCCGGACGCCGTCGGACTCCCGCGCCAGCAGCGTGCGCTTCCGGGAGAACGCATTGCCGCGCTCGTTGCCGGGGCCCATGGCCTGCCGGATGACGTCTTCTTCCTCCACCCGGTTGGTGAATCCGTCGATGGCCATGTCCAGGCGGGCACTGAAGAGGTGCTGGTGGAACGGTGCGCCCAGGCCGGGGGCGAGCTGGGAGATGTTGTCCGAGCCACCCTCCGGAAACGCCGACGTGAACACCACGCCGGTGGCCTTGGCCTCGAACTCGATGGTTCCGTCCAGGTAGAGGTACCAGTAGAAGCCGTAGTCGTAGTTGCCGATGGTGGTGAAGAAGGAGATCACCAGGCGGCGGTTGCGGCGGGTGTAGGTGACTCCGCTCCACAGGTCGGAGTGCTTGGCGAGGATGCTCCAGTCTTCCTCGTGCATGCATATGCCGTTCCGGATTTCCCGGGGGTTGCCGAACGCGTCGCTGATGACGGGGCTCAGGTAGGTGATCTCGCCCAGGCAGTCGCAGCCCAGTTCCAGCGAGTTGGCGTACTGGCCCACCAGGTATTCGCCGGTGTCGAAATAGTTCTGCCAGGACCGGATGGGGGACGGGTCGCCGTACGGAACCACCATTTCGGCGATGGAGCCCCGGTTGATGATGGGCCGTTTCCGGTCACCGTCCTGGAATGCGAGATTGTGGAGGACCACGCCTTCGCGGGAATCGAACCCCACGTCCAGGCTCCACTTTTCCCATTCCACGTGGTTGCCGCCGGTGACGGTGAAGCTGGGCCCCTCCGGCTGGGTGATGCTGATGGGCTTCTGCGTGGTGCGGAGCGGGCCGGTCAGTTCGGGATCGGTGTAGTTGCCGTGTTCGGCCGGGACGGGAACGGCGCCGGTGTCGATCACCTGGGTGACCTCCTGGCTGACCACGTCCACGTATGCCACCAGTCCGTCCACCGGGTGCGCCCAGGCGCTGTCCTCCGGGAACTCCTGGACAAACGCCAGGCCGCGGAGGATGCGCCGGCCCTTTTCCTCGGGGTACTCGAAGACGCCGGCGGAGAGCGGTGCCACCCGGACCTTTTCGACGTCCAGGTTTCGGTCCGCGAGAGCCTGCAGCCACCTTTCGTCAGTGGCAAGCAGTGACTCCACCACCTCGAACTCCTCTTCGAGCACCGGCAGTTCGCCGGTCACCGCGGTATCGAGCTCGACGGCGGTTTCCACCGTCCGCTGCGTCACGGAGACCACGACATCGCGCGGCGCAGCGCCGGAGACATCGTGGATGAAGGCACGGAACCGGCGGTTCACTGCGCCGGCGTCACTGTGCGGGTCCGTGCCGTGTGGGTCCGTGCCGTGCGGTTCCGCGCTGCGCACTGGATCCAGCAACCCCAGGTAGGCGATGCGGTGCTGTGGGCCGAAGAGCCCCTCGGCCCGGAGGATGGCACGCACCTCAAGGATCTCCGGCGCCGTGACCGGCCCAAAGGCAGATGCAACGGCCGGTGCCGTGGTGGTTTCAGTGGGGGTAAGAGTCATGGGAAACCTTTGATCGGGCCGTCGACGGCTGCCGGTGGTTTATTTTCTATAGTTGTAGAGAATAAAGGTCCGTAACATGGCCCACAAGAGTCTGAGCCAAAAATTTCCGGGAGTGGGCCGCGGTGCCGAAGATTGTTGACCACGACGAGCGGCGCCTGGAGTTGGTGGATGCCACCTGGCGGATCATCGCCAGGCAGGGCATGGAGGGTGCCACCATGCGGGAAATCGCCCTGGAGGCCGGTTTCGCGAACGGCGCCCTGAAACCCTACTTCCCCACCAAGGACACGCTCCTGGAGTTCGCCTTCGGCCATGTGTTCAACCGGACCAACCGGCGCATTGCGGAAGTCACCGGAGGCAGATCCGGCCTGGACGCCCTCAAGGCCTTCTGCCTTGAGGTCCTCCCACTGGACGAGGAACGCATCAACGAGGCCCGCATCGTGATCCCGTTCTGGCAGAAGGCGGTCACCGATCCCGGGAAAGCGGAAATCCACCGGCAGTCCATGGAGGAATGGGTGGGCACCATCCGGCGCTACCTCGCGGAGGCGCGGAACAGCGGCGACGTGCGTGCCGCCGTCGACGATTCCCTCCTGGCCCGCCAGCTCCTGAACATGCTGCTCGGCGCCCAGATCGAGGCTGCACTCGCCCCGCCGGGCCAGGCGGACTTCAGCCACGGCGAGCAGCTGGACGGCTACCTGGCCCTGCTGCGCTGCTGAACCGGACCACGCTGCCCACCCCGGTAGCGCCGGCTAAGGCCGCCGCCGGAAAATGCCGCAGCCGGGACACCCCAGGCGCCCTACCCAAATCCTGTGAGTTTGCCTTAAACCCGCCGGGAAAGGGGCGCGGGCAACTCAAAGCATGCTTAGTATTGAGAGTCAGGTTCCGGGACTTCCCGGAGCGGGTACCAAGGCAAGGAGCAGCTCATGGGTTTGGGTGACAAGATCGGCAACGCCGCGGAAAAGCTCGGAGGCAAGGGCAAGGAAGCTGCGGGCAACGCCACGAACGATGAAGGCCTGAAGGCCGAAGGCCAGACCGACCAGGCCAAGGCTGACCTGAAGCAGGCCGGCGAGAAGGTCAAGGACGCCTTCAAGAAGGACTAGCCACAGACCGGACCCCGGTACAGCAATGGGTGCAGTTCCCCCCGAGGGACTGCACCCATTCGCATGTCCGGGGCATGCACCCGGCGCCACCTAGCGGACGAGGCCTGAGACCAGGTTGATGGTGGTGGCCAGCACGATGGTTCCCAGGAGGTAGGACAGCAGTGCCTGCCGGAGGGCCGTGCCGCGGATCGCCCGCGTCTTGAGGCTCGTGTCCGAAACCTGGAACGTCATGCCCACCGTGAAGGCCAGGTACGCAAAATCCTTGTAGCGGGGAGGTTCCTCCCCGTTGAAATCGATCCCGCCCCGGTCCCGGTAGAAGATGGAGGCGTACCGCAGCGTGAAGAGGGTGTGCACCAGGAACCAGGACAGGGCGATGCTGCCGAGGGCCATGGCCACAATGGCATCCTTGGTGAAGCCCTCCGCCTTGGACGCATCGACAAGGATCAGGCCCACGCCGGCGAAGCTTGCCACGGTGGCGGTCAGCACCAGAGCGTCGGAAAACACCCGGCCCGGGTCTTCACGCCGCGCATGGGCGGCGGTGGCCTCCGGCCCCAGGCGCCCGATGACACTCCAGACCCAGGCCAGGTAGGTGGCGGACGCCGCGGCCCAGCCGAGCGCGGGCGCGTAGGCCCAGCTTCCCAAGACCCCCACCAGCACCGCCGTTGCCAGCCCGACGGCGAGCATCACCAGCATCCGCAGGCGGGAGTGATGCGAGCGCGCATTGAAATCACGCCGCGTCCCGCCTGAACCTTCCATGGCTCCCATGGCCTGATCATGCCACGCCGTTGCGCCTCCAGGAGAGTCCGACGGCGGTACGCTGGAAAGTGCCGAAGTCATCTTTTTTCGCCAAGTGTTGAAAAAAGATTCCACGGACCCTACCCTGTTGTCACTGTGTTCCATGACACAGTTCCGGGGGAATGTCCGAGTGACCACTCGTCAGGAGCAGCCATGCCAGCACCCGCCCGGGCTACGGTCCCCGCAAGCCAGGCCCTCACCACCAGCATTACCGCATCGTTCGGCCACTGGAAGCACCTGGTGGCGGAGTCCTTTGTGCCGCTGATGGCCGAGACGGCAGACGCTGAAGGTTTTCGCGGACAGCTCCGCTCCAGGGTGCTGGACCGGATGTCCATCGTGGAGGTCACGGCCACATCCCACGAAGTCCACCGCACGCCGGCGCTCATTGCCCGGGCCCACGAGCGGTACTTCAAACTGAACCTGCAGCTCGAAGGCACCGGCCTGCTGATCCAGGACAACCGGGAGGCTGTGCTGCGGCCCGGCGACCTCGCAATCTACGACACCAACCGGCCCTATACCCTGGCCTTCGAGGACACCACCCGGATTATGGTGGTGATGTTCCCGTGCGATGCCCTCGCCCTGCCCACGGAGTATGTGGGGCAGCTGGCGGCAGTGCGGATGGCTGGCGATGGCGGCCTGAGCGGCATCGTGGGACAGTTCATCCGGCAGCTCTCCGAGAACCTGGACATGCTCAACGGACCCAGCGGCTCAAGGCTCTCGGCCAACGCCCTGGACCTGGTGTCCACCATGCTGCACGCCGAAATGGACATCTCCCCGGACCGGATGAAGCCGCAGGCCCTGCTGGCAGTCGCGGTGCGGGAGTACATTGACGCGAACCTGTCAGATCCGCTGCTTTCGCCGGCCAGCATCGCCGCGGCGCATTTCATTTCCACCCGGCACCTGCACAACGTCTTCCACGAGTCCGGCACCACGGTGGCCAGCTGGATCCGGACGCAGCGGCTCGAAGGCGCCCGCCGCGACCTCCGGGATCCGCTGCACGCCGGGGTGCCGGTCGGCGCCGTGGCCGCCCGCTGGGGTTTCCTGGATGCGGCACACTTCAGCCGCACGTTCCGGGATGCGTTTGGCGTGCCGCCGTCGGACTGGCGCCGCGGAACGTAACGGCTAGATCAGGCCCTGCGCCAGCATGGCATCGGCCACTTTGACGAACCCGCCGATGTTGGCGCCCAGCACATAGTTGCCCGGCTGGCCGTACTCGTCGGCGGTGGACGCGCAGCGGTGGTGGATGCCCACCATGATCTCGGTCAGCCGTTCCTCGGTGTGTTCGAAGGACCACGAGTCCCGGCTGGCGTTCTGCTGCATTTCCAGGGCCGAGGTGGCCACCCCGCCTGCATTCGCAGCCTTGCCGGGCCCAAAGAGCAGCCCGGCGTCCTGGAAAACCGCCACAGCATCGCGGGTGGAAGGCATGTTGGCGCCTTCTCCGACTGCCAGGAGGCCGCCGCGCACCAGGCGGGCGGCAGCATCGCCGTCGAGCTCGTTCTGCGTGGCGCAGGGCAGCGCCACCGTGGCATCGACGTCCCACACGGAGCCGCCGTCCACGTAGGAGACTCCGCCACGGCGTTCCGCATAGTCCTTCAGGCGGCCGCGCTCAACTTCCTTCACCTCACGCAGAAGCGCGACGTCGATGCCCGCCTCGTCCACCACGTAGCCTGACGAGTCGGAGCAGGCCACCACGGTGGCGCCCAGCGACTGCGCCTTGGCGATCGCGTTAATGGCCACATTGCCGGAACCGGAAACCACCACGCGCTGGCCGTCGAAGGAGGATCCGCGGGTCTTCAGCATCTCCTGGGTGAAGATGACCGTGCCGAACCCGGTGGCCTCGGGGCGGACCAGGGACCCGCCCCAGGAGATGCCCTTGCCGGTGAGGACGCCTGACTCGTACCGGTTGGTGATGCGCTTGTACTGGCCGAAGAGGTAGCCGATTTCGCGGCCGCCCACGCCGATGTCGCCGGCCGGAACGTCGGTGTATTCGCCAATATGCCGGTAGAGCTCGGTCATGAAGGACTGGCAGAAGCGCATGACTTCGGCGTCGCTGCGGCCGCGGGGATCGAAATCGGAGCCGCCCTTGCCGCCGCCGATGGGCATGCCGGTGAGGGCGTTCTTGAAGATCTGTTCAAAACCCAGGAACTTGACGATGCCCAGGTATACCGACGGGTGGAACCGCAGGCCGCCCTTATACGGCCCCAGGGCTGAGTTGAATTCCACCCGGAAGCCGCGGTTGATCTGGACGCGTCCGGCGTCGTCGGTCCACGGGACGCGGAAGATGATCTGCCGCTCGGGCTCGCACAGCCGTTCCAGGATGGCGGCTTCGAGGAACTCCGGGTGCCTGTCGTGGACGGGCCCCAGGCTCTCGAAGACTTCCACCACAGCCTGGTGGAATTCCGCTTCGCCGGGGTTCCTGGCCAGGACGGTGTCCCTGATGGCCTCGAGCCGAGCATCCATGATGTTTTCCTTACCGTGGCCGGACGCGGGACGGCACACGAGAGGCGGCGCTGTCCCAAGAGGTTTACGTTTCAACCTAACCGATTGCGACTGCCGCCCGCCAAATAGAACCCTAATTCTGGGCTAATCTCCGTATTGTGACAACAAAATTCCATTCAGCGATATCCGACTCCCGGGGTCTCCGCTGCCCACAGGGCGCCTGACATGGCGTACCTCTGCCTCTTGCTCTCGGGCGCCGTCCTGCTGGTCAACGGCCTGGCCACCCTGAACCGGCTGCCGTGGCGGGATGCCGCCATCCTGAACCTGGTGGTGGGGTCCGTCCAGCTGCTGCTCGGCCTCATGTCCCTCGCGGGCGGCGCGGTGCCTCTGCTGACGGTGGCCGGCATGTTCCTGTTCGGCATGACCTATGTCTACGTGGGGCTGGACGCGCTGCTGCACCTGGGGTCGAAAGGACTGGGCTGGTTCTGCGGCATGGTGGCCGGGCTGGGCCTGCTCCTCGCTGCGGCCTGGCTCGGGTCCGATCCCCTGCTCGCGGTCCTGTGGCTGGCCTGGGCTGGGCTCTGGGGCTCCCTGTTCGGGTCCCTGGCACTGGGCCGGAGCCGGCTGGACCCGTTCATCGGCTGGGCCCTGGTGCTGGCCAGCCCCGTTACCGCCACCGTTCCGGCCTTCCTGGGGCTGGCCGGCACCTGGCCGGCCGGCCCGGAGGCGGCATGGGTGGCAGCTGTGGCCATGGCAGGGCTGTTCTGCGCCGCGCACCTGCTGGCCCGGCGCGAAACGTTAGCTGCGCACCGGGCCAATCCGCTGCCGCCGGGTCCTGCAGCCGGCCGGGCAACGCTCAGCTGACGCGCGGGTCCGGGTTGGCCGTTCCGCGGCCGGCGCCGTCCAGGTGGCGCTGCACCCTGGCTTCCACCAGCACCCCCGCCACGAAGACCACGGGGACGGACGCCAGCAGGGCCGCTGCCGTCTCAGCACTGCCGCCGATCAGGGCAGTGAAGTTGCTGACCACCAGGTAGAGGACCCAGACGAGCAGGACGGACGCGAGCGCAGGGGCGATCATCGTCTGCCACAGCCCGGCTCCCGCGGATTCGCGGCGGAAAAAGCCGACGACGGCCACGGAGCACAGCATGTACAGCACCAGCAGCGCCGCCACGGCCAGCCCGCT
The DNA here is from genome assembly GCF_042731175.1 of Pseudarthrobacter sp. NPDC059871. NCBI lineage: Bacteria > Bacillati > Actinomycetota > Actinomycetes > Micrococcales > Micrococcaceae > Pseudarthrobacter > Pseudarthrobacter sp. NPDC059871. The sequence goes on along the minus strand of NZ_JBHWJV010000005.1, from coordinate 150,899 downwards.
GAACCAGGAGAACAGGGTGAGGACGGGGTCCAGGGCAAGTGCCGCGAACGGCATCACCAGGACGACGGCGGCGGCAGTCTGGATCCAGGCGGCGACGGCGGGTGCGCGGTGCCGGTTGGTCCGGGCCACCCGGGCGGGCATGGAACCGCGGAGCGCCAGCGAGTGCAGGTAGCGGTTGATACCGTTGTGGAAGGCGATGATCCCTGCCAGCAGCGACGTCACCAGCAGGACGCCCGTGACCGTCCCCGCCCACGGACCGAAGAGTTCCACCATCGGCCCGAGCACGAAGGAGGTGGCATCCCCGGATTCCAGCGCTGCCCCGGCGGCGTCCATCACCCTGGAGGGCCCGTAATAGCTCACCAGCATCCAGGAAATGAAGGAAAAGAAGACCGAGATGACGCCCACGGAGAGGTAGGTGGCCCGTGCCACCGTGCGGTGCGGGTCCTTGGCTTCGGCCGAGTAGATGGCAGTGGATTCGAACCCGAACATGGACGCCACGGCAAACATGATGGCCACCCCGGGGGCGCCCGCGCCGATGGCCTGCGGCGAGAAGGAGGCCGCAACGCTGATGCCCTCCGGGCCGCCGCCACTGAAGAGCACGGTGAAGCCGAACAGCAGCAGCACCGCCACCTCCAGGCCCACCAGCAGGGCCAGGATGCGGGCGCCGAGTTCTATATTCAGGGAACCGAGCACCTGGACGCCGGCCATGGTGGCCAGCGCCAGCAGCCACCAGGGAACGTCAAGGCCCACGGAGGCGAGCAGCCCCGAGAAGGCCGCACCGTACAGCCCGTACATGGCCGCCTGGATGGTGTTGTAGGCCAGCAGGGCCAGCCAGGCCGCACCTGCACCGGTTCTCCGGCCGAACGCGGCCGTCACATAGGCGTAGAAGGCGCCGTTGGCCTGGATCCTGCGGCTCATGGCGACGAAGCCCACCGCGAAGATGACAATCACGACGCCGACAATCAGGTAGGCGCCCGGGGCGCCGGCGCCGTTGCCGAGGGCCGCCGCGAGCGGTGAAGCGCCCACAATGCCGGTCAGCGGCGCCTGGGCGGACAGGACAAAGAAGAGGATGCCCATCACTCCGACGCTTCCGGCGCGGAGGGCGGTGGAATGCTCCCTTGCCGGAGCGTCAGTGGTCCGGGATTCGGAATTCGAAATACTCATAAGGGTCCTTCTCACTGTCATGAGCGGGGAAGTTGTTGAGGAATCCAGCTTCGCAGCGGGGATCCTGCGGCCGTTTGTCCGCCAGCGACCGGTTCTTGTCCGTGAGCGCAGCGGTGCGTATGACAGTCCTTTACTGCCGCTCCGCCGCGGTTCCGCGAATAGCCCTTGCCCCGCGGGGTACGGTGAATTCGTGCGCAAGGTGTCCCGGGGCTTCGCCTCCGGGCCATGGAAGTAACCTTCGGAAAGAGGAACCATGAGCGAACCGACCACCAGCGAGGGGATTTTTGAAGCAGATGCCCTCGACGTCGAAGAAGGCCAGGAGACGGCCGCTGCCACCGAGCAGGCAGCCGACGCGGAGATCAGTTACGACGAACAGTTCTACCCGGCACGCCCCAAGGCCCTGAGGCCCATCGCCCGGCGCCGCCAGTACCTTGCCACCCGGCCGTCTTTTGAGTTCGATGGACGCAACGCCGCCTATGTCGAGTGGCTGCGGAACCAGGCGATGCTCGGGGACGCCAACACGCTCGCCCGGCAACTTTCGGGCCAGGCCAGCATGTGGCAAAACTCCTACGCGCACCCCAACCCGCGTGCCGCCGTCGAACGCGCCCCCGTATGGTTCACCGCCTATCCCCTGTCCTTCATCACGCAGCCCGGCCAGTCCTTCCTGTCCGCACTGGGCGACGAGGGAATGTGGGAGGCGTTCCGGAACATCGGCATCCGCGCCATCCACACCGGCCCCGTGAAGCTGGCCGGCGGCATCAGCGGATGGATGCAGACCCCCAGCGTGGACGGCCACTTCGACCGGATCAGTATGGGCATCGATCCGGTGTTCGGCGATGAGGATGAATTCCGGCGGATGTGCGAGGTGGCCGCGGAGCACGGCGGCACCATCATCGACGACATCGTCCCGGGCCACACCGGCAAGGGCGCCGATTTCCGCCTCGCCGAAATGAACTTCCGGGACTACCCCGGCATCTACCATATGGTGGACATCCCGGAGGAGGACTGGCACCTGCTGCCGGACGTCCCCGAGGGCAAGGACTCGGTGAACCTCAGCCCGGATGCGGAACAGGCCCTGCAGAAGGCCGGCTACATCATCGGCCGCCTGCAGCGGGTGATCTTCTACGAACCCGGCGTGAAGGAAACCAACTGGAGCGCCACCCGGGCCATCGTGGACACCACCGGCAAGACCCGCCGCTGGGTCTACCTCCACTACTTCAAGGCTGGCCAGCCGTCCATTAACTGGCTTGACCCCACCTTCGCCGGCATGCGCCTGGTGGTGGGCGATGCCCTGCATTCGCTGGTGGACCTCGGCACCGGCGCCCTCCGGCTCGATGCCAACGGCTTCCTGGGCGTGGAGAAGAGCGCCGAGGAGGAGCCCGGCTGGTCCGAGGGGCACCCGCTGTCCGAGGCCGCCAACCAGCTCATCGGCTCCATGATCCGCAAGGTGGGCGGGTTCTCCTTCCAGGAACTGAACCTGACCATCGATGACATCAAGGCCACCTCCGAATCCGGTCCCGATCTTTCCTACGACTTCATCACCCGGCCCGCGTACCACTTCGCGCTGGTGACCGGGGATACCGAGTTCCTGCGGCTGACGCTGCGGCTCTCCAAGGAGATCGGGGTGGATCAGGCCTCGCTGGTCCATGCCCTGCAGAACCACGACGAGCTCACCTACGAACTCATGCACTTCGCCGCGGGCCACCGCGACGACGTCTTCGAGCTCGGCGGCCAGGAAATGACCGGTGCCCAGATCGCCGAGCACGTCCAGCAGACCATGCGGGAGCGGCTCACCGGCGAAAACGCCCCCTATAACTCCGTGTTCACCATGAACGGGATCGCCTGCACCACTGTCAGCTTCATCATGGCCACGCTGGGGATCCAGGATCCGGATGCGCTGACGCCGGAGCAGGAGGCGCAGGTCCTGGACGCCCACATCCTGCTGTCCATGTACAACGCGCTGCAGCCGGGCGTCTTTGCACTGTCCGGCTGGGACCTGACCGGGATTTCGGTGCTGGACCGCGGCACCGTTGGGGAACTGATCGCGCAGGGCGACACCCGCTGGATCAACCGCGGTGCGCACGACATCATGGGCACCAGCCCGGACGCCACGGCCTCATCCTCCGGAATGCCCCGCGCCCGCAGCCTCTACGGGCCGCTCCCGGAACAGCTCGACAACGAAAACTCCTTTGCCCGCAGGCTCCAGCGGATCCTGGCGGTGCGGGAGGAGCACGGAATCGCTACCGGAACGCTCCTGGACGTGCCGGACGTTTCGCACCGCGGGCTGCTGGTTCTGGTGAACGGGCTGGCCGGCGGTGCCGTCGAAATCACCGTGCTTAACTTCTCCGGCCAGGACATCTCCGGCAGCGTCCGGTCCACCCACCTTCCGCCGGGAGCCAGCGTGCGCGACCTCTTCAGCGGCGAAACCGTGGGCCAGGTGGATGACCTGCACAGCTTCTTCATCGACCTGCCGGCGTATCAGGGCACCGCGCTGCTGCTCGAGGTTGAGGAAGCGGACGACGACGGGTCCCCGGCAACGGAGGCCTGATCCCCGGGGCGGGGCTGCTTCGGTAAGTGGAGCACGCCCCGCCGTGGCGGGAGCACCTGGGCGAGGAAGATGACCAGGACCCCGGCGAGCGGCACCACCAAAAGGCCGGTGCGCACGCTGGTGGCGTCGGCAATGAGCCCCACGACGGGCGGTGAGCAGAGGAAACCCAGGCGCATCAGCCAGCTGACCAGCGTCAGTCCGGTGCCGTGCCGCAGCCCGGGCAGCTCATCTGCGGTATGCATGGCAGCCGGGACCAGGGTGGCCACACCCAGGCCTGCGGCGGCGAACCCGGCAATGGTTCCGGGGACTGTGGGCCAGGCCAGGGCTACTCCCATGCCGGCGAGCACGATCAGGCCGCCGCAGCGGGCCACTGCACGCTGGCCGAAACGGTCCACCAGGCGATCGCCCACCAGACGCCCGACGAACTGGGCGCCGGTCAGCGAAACGTAGCCCAGGGCCGCGAGCGAAGCGGCGGCCCCCAGGGAACCGGACAGGTAGACGGCGGCCCAGGTGCTGCCGGCGTCCTCCACCAGGCTGCCCGAAACGGCAATGAGGACCAGTGCCGCCAGGATTGCCCAGATCTTCAGCGGTGGCCGTCCGGCGCTTTTCGCCGTCCCTCCGGCCTGGGCTTCCTGCGCTGCGGCCGCAGGATCATGGCCCGGCAGGAGCAGCTTTGAGGCTGCAAATGCCACCGCGGCGAAGACCAGGCAGGACAGGCCCAGGTGAAGCCCGCGGGACATCCCGGCCAGGATGGCACCGGCGCCCATGAGCCCGCCCAGGACAGCGCCGATGCTCCACACCGCATGGAACGAGTTAAGGATGGACCGGCCGTACAGGCGCTGCACCCTGAGTCCGTGCGAATTCTGGGCAACGTCCGTGATGGCATCCGCCGCCCCCGCGGCAAAGAGCGCGCCGGCCAGCAGGGCCCAGGATGGTGCCACCCCGGCCGCCAGCACACCGGCCCCGGTCAGCACCGTGCCGACTACCGCCACGGCTGCGCTTCCGAAGCGCCGGATCAGCGCGGCGGCACCGAGGCCGGCCACCAGAGCACCCAGCGGAAACGCTGCCACCGCCAGGCCGAACTGCGCATTGGAGAGGTTCAGTTCATCCATGATGGCCGGGTAGCGCGGCAGGAGGTTGGCGAACAGGGCGCCGTTGGTCAGGAACAGCAGTGCTACGCCGGTGCGTGCCCGGCGGAGCCGCGCTTCCGGGAGTGCTGTGCTGCCGGGACGGGCATCTTTGCCGGAGGAAGCAGGGCCTTCGGGAGGAGTGGGGCTTTCGGAGGAAGCCATGGGGCGGCCTTTCTGGGGGCGTTACGTCAGTTGTGTGCTGCGTCAGCGGCGCGGGCCGCGGCGGGCGTGGTGATGCGGGCCACCGCCTCGGCCGTGGCAGTGCGGTGGTGTTCCTCGATGTCCAGCGCTGCGTGGAGGGACAAGCCTTCAATCAGGGCGTCCAGCATGCGGCACGTGGCGGGGTCGAAGTGCCGGACCAGCGCGTCGCGGCTCTGCTTCATCCAGGCGTGGGTGATCTCGCGGTAGAGCGGTTCGCGGGCCGCCAGGGTGTACAGCTCCTGGGTGAGGACCAGTTCGCGGGCTGAGCCGGTGAGGTCCTCGTGGATCAGGTCAACCACGGCGGCACGGGCCTCATCGAAGGTGGTTGCCTGCGCCATCCGGGCTTCGAAGCGGACGGCGATGGTGGCTGCGAAGCGGGTGAAGGCTTCGCGCAGCACCTCTTCCATGCCGGTGAAGTGGTAGGTCATGGAGCCCAGCGGCACATCTGCCCGGGCGGCGATTTTGCGGTGGGAGGCCCCGGCCACTCCAGCCTCGGCGATGACGTCCAAGGCTGCGGCGATGATGCGGTCACGCCGTTCCGGGTCGAAACGCCGCTGACTCACTGCCACCGGAATACCCTCACGGCAGGTCCCTGACTACGCGGGCCGGGTTCCCCACGGCCACCACGTTGGCGGGGATGTCCTTGGTGACCACGGCCCCTGCACCGATCACGGTGTTCTCCCCGATGGTCACGCCGGGCAGGACGATGGCGCCGCCGCCCAGCCAGACGTTGTCCCCGATGGCGATGGGCTTGGCCGCTTCGAGCTTGTCCCGGCGCGGCTGTGCTTCGAGCGGGTGGGTGGGGGTCAGCAGCTGCACGTTGGGGCCTATCTGGCAGTCGCGTCCGATGGTGATCGCGGCGACGTCCAGGGCCGTCAGATTGGAGTTGATGAACGTGCCTTCACCCACGGTGATGTAGCTGCCATAGTCCACGGTGATCGGCGGCCGGACATCCACGTTGTCCCCCACGGACCCCAGCAGTTCCGCCAGGACGGGCCGCGCCGATTCCGGGTCCTCGATGTAGGCCGCCGTGTACCGGGCCTGCAACTTCAGGGCACGGTGAAACGCTGTGGCGTTGTCCGGGTCATCAGCGATGTAGAGGTCCCCGGCCAGCATCCGCTCGCGGTTGGTGCGCGGATCGCCCGCAAAGTAATCGGTCATGCGTACGATCGTACACAACGGCGTCTCCTACGGACAAGGCCGTGCGCTGACAAGGTGCTTGGGGAAAGCACCGTGCGCAGGCTCGGCGCATGGAAAGACCCGCCGCAGCACCGGAGGTGCCGCGGCGGGTCTTTGGAACTGCGGCGGGATGCCCTAGCCGCGGTTGTACATCACGTGCTTGGTCCGGGAGAAGTCGTCCAGGGCGTAGCTTGAGAGGTCGCGCCCGTAGCCGGAGCCCTTGAAGCCGCCCCACGGCATCTCGGTGGCGATGACCAGGTGGGAGTTGACCCAGACCGTGCCGAAGTCCAGCTTCCGCGGGACGGTCAGCGACCGGGCGGAGTCCTTGGTCCACACGGAGGCTGCCAGGCCATAGATGGTTTCGTTGGCCCGGGCCACTGCTTCCTCGTCAGTGCTGAAGGTTTCCACCGATACCACGGGCCCGAAGATTTCGGTGCTGGTGATGGCGGCGCCGGCGGGGACCCCGGTGACCACGGTGGGCTCGATGAAGTAGCCGGGCCCTTCGATGGCGTTGCCGCCGACGGCAATGGTCAGTCCGTCCTTGCGGATGTCGTCGAGTGCTTCCAAGACGCGGTCGTAGTGTGCCTTGGAGATCATGGAGCCGATTTCGGCGTCGCCGGCGCCGGGGGTGCCGATGGTGATGCCGCTGATCTCGTGGACCAGCAGCTCGGTGAACTTTTCTGCCACGGATTCGTGGACCAGCACGCGGCAGGCGGCGCCGCATTCCTGGCCACCGTTCCAGAACCCGGCACTGCGGACGCCCTGTGCGGCGCCCGCGAGGTCGGCGTCGTCAAACACCACCACGGGCGCCTTGCCGCCGAGCTCAAGGTGGACGCGCTTGACCGACGCGGCGGCGCTGGCGGCCACCTTCTGGCCGCTGCCCACGCTGCCGGTGATGGCCACCAGGTCCACGCCGGGGTGCTCGGAGAGCCGGTTCCCCACCACGCGGCCGGGGCCGGTGACGATGTTGATGACCCCCGCCGGGACCTCGCCTGCGATGAGTTCGGCCAGTTTGAGGGTGGTCAGCGGCGTCTGCTCGGAGGGTTTGAGCACCAGGGTGTTTCCGGCGCCCAGGACCGGGGCGATTTTCCACGCTGCCATCAGCAGCGGGTAGTTCCAGGGCGTGATCACGCCGACGACGCCCACGGGTTCGCGGTGGATCACCGAGGTGTGGTTCTCGGCGTAGTCGTCCGAGCCCAGGGTGCTGAAGGCCCGGGCTGCGCCGGCGGAGAACCGGAAGGTGTCGATGGCGCTGGAGATGTCGTCCTCGGCCACCGCGGCCGGCTTGCCGGTGTTGGCCGACTCAAGGGTTTCGAAGGTTTCGCGGTTGGCTTCGATGATGTCCGCGATCTTCAGCAGGACGGCGGCCCGGTCCCGCGGCGTGGTGGCGGCCCAGGCGCCCTTGGCGGCGACGGCGGCCGCAACGGCGGCGTCGACGTCCTCCACCGTGCCGGCGGGCACCTTCATGAGGATGCCCTCGGTAGCCGGGTTGACGACGTCGGCCGTCTCGGCGGAGCTGGAGGGGACGAACTTCCCGCCGATGAATTGGCCGAAGGGCGGGAGGGCGGGTACCGGGGGCGTCTCCGCCCGGAGGACCGTGAAGAGTGTCTTTTCTGCGGTGGTCATGGCGTGCCTGACGTCCTTTCGCTGGAATGCTGCTGGGGGTGGTGCTGGTGGTGTTCGACCGGAACCGGCTTTTCCCAGAAGTCGGCGCCCTCGATGCCCAGGGCTTTGGGGTCGAAGGTGGGGTCCAGGCCGAGTTTGCGCTGGCGTTCGTAGTCCTTGTAGATCTTGCGGACCAGCGGGAAAAGGAATGCCAGGCAGATGAGGTTGACCCAGGCGATCAGGCCGAGGCCGATGTCACCGGCGGCCCAGACAATCTGGGCGTTGATGATCGAGCCGAGGAACACGATGGCCATGGTGCCCACCTTGAGGATGTTCTTCCAGAGGTGGCCGGGCCTGCCGTCCAGCAGGTAGAGGAGGTTCGAGTTCGCCACGTAGAAGTAGGCCAGCAGGCAGGTGAAGCCGAAGAGCAGGACGGCGACGGCCACGAACCCCGCTCCCCACCCCGGCACGAGGGTGTCGATGGCTTCCTGGACCCAGTTGGCGCCCACCGGGACGCCGGGCAGGTTGTTGACCAGGTAGCCGCCGGATCCGTCGGAAACGTTGTACTTGCCGGAGACCACCATCATGAGCCCGGTGGCCATGCAGATCAGCAGCACGTCGATGTAGATGCTGAAGGTCTGGACCAGGCCCTGCTTGCCCGGGTGGGACGTGCGGGCGGCGGCTGCGGCGAAGGTTGCTTCGCCGAGCCCGTTGGAGGAGGCGAAAACTGCCCGGCGGACGCCCCAGGCCACTGCGGCGCCGGCGATGCCGCCCAGAACGGGGTGGATGCCGACGGCGGACTGGAAGATGAGTGCGACGGCGGCGGGAACGCTGCCGATGTTGATGCCGATGACGGCCAGGGCAAGCACCAGGTAGCCGACGGCGAGCAGCGGCACCAGCGCTTGGGTGACCTTCACGAGGCGGGAGGTTCCGCCGAAGATGACCAGCGCGATCAGGAAGGTCACCAGGATGGCGGGGATCCAGCTGTCCAGGCCGAACGCGAGCTTGGCGGTGGCGGCAATGGTGTTGACCTGCAGGCCGGGGAAGACCAAGCCGTAGCCGATGACGCCAAGAACGGCCACGAGGGCTCCCACTTTGGGGAGCTTCAGGCCGTACTTGATGTAGTACGGCATGCCGCCGATGTCCTCGTTGGCGTTGCGGCGGTCCTCGTCCTGGACCTGGCGCTTGAAGGTCTGGGACAGTGCTGCCTCGGCGTAGCCAACGGTGCAGCCCACCAGGCCGGTGATGGCCATCCACACCAGGGCGCCGGGTCCGCCGGCACCCACGGCCGTGGCCACGCCGGCGATGCTGCCGACGCCGACCCGGCTGGCCAGCGCCAGCACCAGGGCCTGGAAGGAGGACAGGCCGCCTTCTCCGCCTTCACTGTCCTTGAGTTGCCGGAGCATGTCCGGGATGCGGCGGAACTGGATTCCTTTGGTGGCGATGGAGTAGGCGACGCCCAGGCCCAGGACCACGTATGCCATGGGTGCCCAGATGGCGTCGGAGACAGTGGACAGGAAGGCGCCGAATTCGGTATCCACGGGCTAGCCGACGGTCTGGTACAGGGCGGACAGGGCCTGCTTGACCCGGTTAAGGTCGTCGCTGCCGAGGTCCGCGGTGGGGCGGCGGGGTGATCCGGCAGGGAGGCCCTGGAGGGTGAGGCCAGCCTTGACAGCGGGGATGAACGGCACGGACAGGAGTGCGTCAATCACGGGGTAGACCTTCTTCCACTGATCCAGTGCACCCTGCAGGTCACCCCCGGCGATGCGGCGGCTGACGTCGACGATCTCCGCCGGGACAACGTTGGCCGTGCCGGCCATGACGCCTGCAGCGCCTTCAACCAGGGCGCTGTAGAGGTAGACGTCCCAGCCGATGAAGGTGCCGATGACGTCGCTGTGGTGGTGGATCAGCTGCAGCGCCTGCTCCCAGTTGGCACTGGAGTCCTTGATGTAGCGGATGTTTTCCACGTCTTCGGCGAGCGCGCGGACGGTGGCCGGGTCAAGGTTGACGCCGGTGACGGCCGGGATGTTGTAGAGCATCACCGGGATGGTGACGGCGCGGGCCACGTCTTTGATGTAGGTGACCGTTTCCTCCAGCGTCAGCGGCTCGTAGTACGGCGTGACCAGCATGAGCACGTCGGCACCGAGTTTCTCGGCTGCCTGGGAGAGGCGGATGGCCTCGGCAGTGGAGGTGGCGCCGGTGTTGGCGATCACCGGGACACGGCCGTTGGCCTGCCTGATGACGGTTTCGATGAGCAGCAGCCGCTCCTCGGAGGACAGCGCGCCCACCTCGCCTGTGGATCCTGCGGCAACCACACCGTCAACGCCGGCGTCGATGGAGCGGTCAACGACCAGGCGCAGGGTTTCGACGTCGAGGGATTCGTCCTGCTTGAAGGGGGTGGTGAGGGCGGTGAGGACACCGCGGAGTTCGTGGGACATGGAGTGTTTTCCTTACTGAAGTTCGGGGGCAGGGGTGGAGGTTCGGGGGCCGGGGGTCAGGCGACGATGGACAGGCCGGTCAGCGGCGGTGCCTGGCGGTGGGTTGCCAGCACGCTGGCAGCTTCCTGGGCTGCGGAGAAGCCGGTGGTGATGGAGCTTTCGGTGTAGAGGGTTCCCAGGTAGTCGCCGGCCAGGAAGACGCGGTCGGTTCCGCGCATCAGGGTGGATTGGATCTTTGCCCGGCCCGGGAAGCAGTACGGTGAGGCGTTCTTCCACCGGTCCACTTTGGCTTCGACCACACTGTCCGCGAAGCCGTGGCCCAGCACCTGGTCCAGGTCGGCCAAATGGGTTTTGATGACCTCCTCCTCGGGCTTCTCCAGCAGGGCTTTGCCGAGGCTCGCCGGGGAGAAGGTCATGAAGCTGCCGCCGGGTTTGCGGACGGATTCGGTGCCGCGCACGATGCTCGCCTGGTTCAGGGCGATCGCGAAGGAGCGCTTGGGGGCGGCGATCGCGTAGATGTCGTCCCACGGTTTGGCGGTGGTTTCGTTGGTCAGGAAGGCGGTGCTGACGTGCGGGCCGTATTTGATCTGGCCCAGCGCCCCGCGCAGCTCCTCCGGCAGGTCCACGCCGATCTTGTGCGAGACATCTGCGGTGGTGGCCAGGACCACGGTGCGGGCCTCAACTTCGCGGTCGACGCCGTCCTGGCGGTACCGGACCAGCACGGATTCCTTCCTGTGGACTACTTCCTGCACCACCGCGCCGAGCTCGATGCGTTCACCCAGTGCTGCGGCGATGGATTCGGTCAGGGTGGACGGGCCGCCCACAATGCCCTGGCTGAGGCCCTGGCCGAACCCGAGGACCAGGCTGAAGTAGCCGATGCCGGCGCCGGCGGAGATCTGGTCCATGTCACCGGCGGACCGGGTCACGGTGGTCTTGAACAGGGCGGCCGCATCCTCGGACAGGTTGCCCACGAAATCCTGGAAGGAGGAGCTGTTCTCGAAGTCGTAGATCCGCTGCTGGCGCATGGCCCCGGATTCGCCAACGCGCTTGCGGACCACGCCGGTGTACTTGGCCACGCCGCTGACCACCTTCAGGCCGGCCCGCATGGTGTCAACACGGGCGGCCAGGGACATCGGGATGCGGAAGGGGTAGGTGGCGATGTGGCCCTTCTTGATGAACGCGCCGTTCATGGACAACCCCTGCAGGGAGCCGGGGATCTGGACGGCCATGACGCCGACCTCGTTGAGCAGGGCGTCGGTGGAGGAACCGGCGCCGGCAAAGACGTGCCCGCCCCAGTTGAGCCAGTAGTCGCCGCGGCGTTCGGAACGGATTCGGCCGCCCACCCGGGTGCCGGATTCGAGGACCACCGTGTCCCAGTGCCGCAGCCGCCAGGCCGCCGAGAGCCCGGCGAGTCCGCCTCCAACGATTACTGCGTCTTTCATCTGACCGTTCCTTGCTGTTGTTCGTGTGCCGGGTCCGCCGCCGTCGATGGCTGCGTCGTGAAGTTGTGTGGGCTGGCTGGGTCCGTGGTTCCGGAACGCTCGCGCCGTGTGACTCAAACCACCATAAGATGTGATCACAGATCACACAAGACTTTTCTGGAAGATTTCTTGAGCTTCGGAGGCTCGCTGGCTGAGCCGTCGGACCGGATCTCCACCCGGCCGTATATTGGACGGGTGGTCATATCCAAGCGCGTCGAGCCCACCCTGCTGACGGATCAGGTCTTTGCGATGATCCACGCCTCGATCCTTAGCGGTGACCTTCCGGCCGGCTCGCGGCTCAAGGTACGCGACCTTGCCGAGCAGGTGGGCACCAGCGTGATGCCCGTGCGTGAGGCGATCCGACGCTTGGAGGAGATAGGCCTTGCGGAACGCGAGCCACACAAGGGCGCAGTGGTCAAGAGCCTGACTTTTGAGGAACTCATCCACGTCTACGGCGTCCGCCGCCTCCTCGAAACCGAGGCGGCCAGGCTGGGCAGCGAGAACATCTCACCTGAGGACTGCCAAAGGATGCAGTCCGAATACGAACTCATGCGCAAGGCCATCGACGAGCAGCGGGTGATCGCCCTGCTGGACCACGATGAGGCGATGCTGGCCATCCTCTACGAGGCCAGCGGCAATCCGGTGCTGCTGCAGATGATCCGGACGTTGTGGCAGCAGTGCCGGGCGTACAAGATTGTCGGCGCGCAGGGCTCGCTGGACTCAGGCACTGACGATTCGCTGTGGCGGTACCAGCAGGACCTGGTGACGGCGGCACGCAATGGTGACGCGGCTGCCGCGGCAGCGGTGAACGAGGCCTCCCTGGTGGATGCCACCGAGCGCATCAGGGCCCGGCTTGCCGAGCAGGCAACAACGTAGTGCTCGAGATCCGGCCCAACGAATCCATTAGCGAGGCCCGGCGGAGCGCGTCGGGGAAAGGGCCACCACAAGTGAGCGCGCGTCGGGGGTGGGGTAGGAACCTTGATGCGCCTCGCACCCGACGCCGCTGAATCTCCCCAGGTTTGGCCCGTGGCACCAAGCGGACGACGGCGCGTGGCCGGGACACGCCGTCGACCTTTCCCAAAGGTGGGGAGACTCAGCGCTGCCCGCCATCTCCCGCCACGGCACCAAGAGGCAGGGCACGGCAACAGGGCAACACAAAAGCGCGGCCGGCCACCCATCAGGGCAACCAGCCGCGCTTCAGCTGTAAAGATGTCCGGTCAGGCGCTGACCGGGGCGGCCACCTGCAGGAGGTGGTGTGCTTCGAGAAGCTCCGGCTCGATCCAGACCTCATGGCCTTCGTGGTGGCTGTACAGGGTCCTGCCCTGCAAGGCGTCTGCCATCAGCCACACCATGGATGAATCGGGCATGGCGTCATCCACCACACCGTTGCGGACGGCGCGGCCGTGTTGCCGGATCTCGACCGGGACGCCAATCAGGCGGTACCAGTCCTGGTAGCGGCGGAGGCCCATGCTAGCGGAGCACCACCGTGCGGTTGCCCTGCAGGATGACCCGGCCTTCGCAGTGCCACTTCACCGCGTTGGAGAGGGCCTTGCATTCGGTGTCGCGGCCCGCGGCCACCAGGTCCTCGGGACCGTATGTGTGGTCCACGTCCACCACCTGCTGGGAGATGATGGGCCCCTCGTCCAGTTCTGCGTTGACGTAGTGCGCGGTGGCGCCCACGGTCTTGACGCCGCGTGCGTACGCCTGGTGGTAGGGCTTGGCACCCTTGAAGCTGGGCAGGAAGGAGTGGTGGATGTTGATGGCCCGGCCGTCCAGCTTCCGGGTCAGGTCATCGCTGAGCACCTGCATATAGCGGGCCAGCACCACCAGTTCGACGTCGAGCCCGTCCACAAGATCCATCAGCTCGGCTTCGGCTGCGGGCTTGGTGTCGGCGGTGACCGGGATGTGGTGGAACGGGATGCCGTGCCACTCCACCAGGGCCTGGTGGTCCCGGTGGTTGGACACCACTGCCACCACGTCCACGGGCAGTTCGCCCACGCGTGCACGGAACAGCAGGTCGTTGAGGCAGTGTCCGAACTTGGACACCATGATCAGCACCCTGCGCTTGGAGCCCTGGCGTTCCAGCTGCCAGCGCATTCCGAACTTCTCCGCCACGGGAGCGAAGGAGTTCCGCAGGACGTCCAGCGTGGAATCGTCACCCTCGGAGACGAAGTGCACGCGCATGAAGAAGTGGCCTTCGGAACGTTCACCGAACTGCTTGTTGTCGATGATGTCGCAGCCGTGCTCCAGCAGGAAGCCGGATACGGCGTGGACAATGCCGGGCCCTTCCGGGCAGTCCAGGGTGAGGACATGTTCCACGGTGGTGGGCGCCTTGGGCGCGGGGACGTGGGTTTCAGTGGCAGTCATGGTTCAGCACTCGATCACATTCACGGCGAGTCCTCCTCGGGAGGTTTCCTTGTACTTGGTTTTCATGTCGGCTCCGGTATCGCGCATGGTCTTGATCGCCTTGTCCAGCGAGACCTTGTGGCTGCCGTCCCCATGCAGGGCCAGCCGGGCCGCGTTGATCGCCTTGACGCTGGCGATCGCGTTCCGTTCGATGCAGGGGATCTGCACCAGCCCGCCCACGGGGTCGCAGGTCAGGCCCAGATTGTGTTCGATCCCCACCTCGGCGGCGTTCTCCACCTGCGGGGGCGTCCCGCCGAGCACCTCGCAGAGCCCTGCGGCGGCCATGGAGCAGGCCGATCCGACTTCACCCTGGCAGCCCACTTCGGCGCCGGAGATGGAGGCGTTGGTCTTGAACAGGATTCCGACGGCGGCCGCCGCCAGCAGGAAGCGGACCACACCGTCGTCGTCGGCTCCCGGAACAAACTTCACGTAGTAGTGCAGGACGGCGGGAACAATGCCCGCTGCCCCGTTGGTGGGGGCGGTGACAATCCGCCCGCCGGCGGCGTTCTCCTCGTTCACGGCCAGCGCGAAGAGGTTCACCCATTCCATCGCCAGCAAGGGATCGGCCGGCGCCTGGACGGGCGACGGCGATGCTGCCGCTGCCTTCGCGGACGCCTCGGCCGTAGCAGCGGAGGCAGTCAGGGTGCGGAACAGCGAGGGCGCCCGCCGGGTGACCTTCAGGCCGCCGGGGAGGATGCCTTCGGCGTTGCAGCCGTTCTCCACGCATTCCTTCATGACCGCCCAGAGCCCCAGCAACTGCTCCCGGAGTTCCGCTTCGCTGCGCCAGGTCAGTTCATTGGCGAGCATGACGTCGGAGATGGACATGCCTTCGCGGCTGCAGATCTCGAGGAGTTCGTCAGCCGTGGAGAACGGGTACGGCAGCACGGTGTCATCCGCCACCACCTTGTCCGCGCCCTCGGCGTCGCCGTCCACCACGAAGCCGCCGCCGATGGAGTAGTAGCTCCGCTCGCTCAACACTGCACCTGCGTGGTCCAGCGCCCGGAACGTCATGCCGTTGGGGTGTGCAGGGAGGGACTTGCGCCGGTGGAGGACCACGTCCTCTTCCCAGTTGAAGTCCACCCGGTGCGTCCCGGCGATCTGGAGTTCGGCATTGAGTGCCGCGGCAGCCACCTGGTCGTCAGCGGTGAAGGTGTTGACCGTCTCCGGTTCCAGGCCCTGCAGCCCCAGCACCACTGCTTTGTCCGAGCCATGGCCGCGGCCGGTGGCGCCCAGGGAGCCGAACAGTTCGGACTGGACCCGGGTGGTGGAGGCCAGGTGGCCATCGCCCTTCAGCCCGTCCGCGAAGAGCTTTGCCGCCCGCATCGGGCCCACCGTGTGTGACGAGGAGGGCCCGATGCCGACAGAGAAGAGGTCAAGGACGCTGAGCGCCATCAGGGGACCTCTGGCGAGGCGTACTCCCGCATGCCGTCCAGGAGCCAGCGGCCCAGGAACTCGGCGAACGAGGCCCGCGGGAAGACCCGGAAGGACTCTTCGCCGGTCTTCCACAGGAGGGCGGGGATGTTCCCGATTTCCGTGGAGTACGCGGTGCCGGCCTTGAAGACGCGTGGGTGCAGGTCCAGCGAGCAGCCCTTTTCCAGGACGGAGCGGGCCTGCGGGCCGGTCAGTTCGAAGGTGGTGCGGTTGGCCGATAGGTCAACCACCTGGCCCGAGTCGCCGCCCAGGGCGTCCCGGAGCGACTGGATGAGGCCGCCGCCCAGGGACTCGTGGGCTTCGGTGGGCGCAACCACCAGGAACTCGGCCGGGCCCAGCCACAGGACGGAGGTGTCGCCGCTGCCGGCCACTGCGCCGGACCCGGCGGGCAGGCCGCCGGTCACCGCGGCGATGCGCTGCGCAGCGTCGGAGCCTGCGGCCGTCCGGATCCCCACCATGGTGAGGAAGGGAAGCTCGGAAATTTCAACGGTTCCGGCCAGCGAGCCGGCCGCGAACGCGTCCCGGAGCACTCCGGCCGGGCTGGTGCGGACCGCGAGGTCCTGGTCCGCCGGAGTCTTTGCGGGGGTGGGGGAAGCTGCTGTCTCAGCCATCTTTGCGGGTCCCTTCGGAGTCAAAAAGCACTGTCTCTGCAACAACCACGTCCACCAGCTGGTCGCCGGCGGCGGCAATCAGCGTTTCGCCGATGCGGTTGCGTCCGTTCTTGATCAGTGCCAGGCCGAATGAACGGCCCAGCGCTGCGCTGTGGTAGCTGGAGGTGACGAACCCTTCCATCGGCACGGGGCCGTAGGCGGGGTTGGTGGAGCGTCCCTTTTCCACCAGCTGGGTGCCTTCGGGCAGCCGCAGCGTACGGTCCACGGGGAGAACGCTGACCAGGTGCTTGCGGTCTTCACGCTGGGCGTCCACGCGGGAGTAGGAGCGCTTGCCGATGAACTCCTTGGCCTTGGAGACGATCCACTCCATACCGGCATCCTGCGGGGTGACGGTGCCGTCGGTGTCCTGCCCGACAATCGGGTAGCCCTTCTCGGCGCGCAGCACGTGCATGGTTTCGGTGCCGTACGGGGTGATGTTGAATTCGGCGCCGGCAGCGGCCACGGACTCCCAGGTGTTCAGGCCGTACCAAGCCGGAACGTTGATCTCGTAGGCCAGTTCACCGGAGAACGAGATCCGGCAGACCCGGGCCCGGACGCCGGAGGCGAGGGTGGTTTCACGGAAGGTCATGAACGGGAAGTTCCCGGCGTCGAGTCCGCCGTTGGCGGCCAGTTCCGGGGCCACCTTGGCGATCACTTCGCGGGACTTGGGTCCCACGACGGCGATGGTGTTCCACTGCTCCGTCACCGAGGTGCACTGGACGTCCAGCTCAGGCCATTCGGTCTGCAGCCATTCCTCGAGGTGGTCCAGCACCTTGGCGGCTCCGCCGGTGGTGGTGGTCATGAAGAAGGTGTCTTCGTCCAGCCGGAGGGTCACGCCGTCGTCGAAGATCATGCCGTCAGCGAGGCACATGACGCCGTAGCGTGCCGAGCCCGGGGCGAGCTTCTTGAAGGCGTTGGTGTAGACGCGGTTCAGGAACTCGCCCGCGTCCTTGCCGCGGATTTCGATCTTGCCCAGGGTGGTGGCGTCCATGAACCCCACGGAGTCGCGGACGGCGGCGCATTCGCGCAGCACTGCGGCGTCCATGTCTTCCCCGCCCTGCGGGTAGTACCAGGGCCGCTTCCACTGCCCGACGTCCTCGAACAAGGCGCCCTTGGCTACGTGCCACGGCTGGATCGAGGTGATGCGGGCGGGGTCGAAGAGCTCACCGCGCTGGCGGCCGGCCAGGGCCGCGAAGGCCACCGGGGTGAACGGTGCGCGGTAGGTGGTGGTGCCGATGTCGCCGATGCCGCGGGAGGCCTCGCCGGCCGTGCGAAGTGCTGCCGCGATCACGCCGATGGCGTTCACGCCGGAGGTCTTGCCCTGGTCGTTGGCGGTGCTGATGGAGGTGTACCGCTTGATGTGCTCCACGGAACGCATGCCGGCACCGGTGGAGCGGAGGACGTCCGCCACGGACTGGTCGCGCTGGAAGTCCACGAAGTGGTGGTGCCAGTCGTCCGGGGTGCCGCTCTCCCCCGGTACCAGCCAGAGCTGGCGGGTGGGGGCGGCGGCCTTCGGCTCGGAGAGGACGGAAGGCTCGACGGCGGATTCGAAGCCCGCGGCGATGGCCGCCTTCGCGCCGGCGGAGATGCCCTCCGCGAGGCAGTCGGCGGTGGCGAACGAGCCGCGGCCGGAGCCGATGGTCTGCTGGTTGGGAACCTCGGTGCTGGGCACGAAGGCTGCCAGTTCGTCGTCCCAGCGCAGCTTGCCCTGCCGCTGGGAGTGCAGGTGGACCAGCGGGCTCCAGCCGCCGGACACTGCCAGCAGGTCTGCGGCGATCTGCTCCACGCCGGAGGTGAGTTCGCCGTCGTCGTTGATGCTGCGGACGGTGACGCCGTCCAGGCGGCCCGCGGAATCAGCGGAGGTGTTGGCCACCGCGCTGCCGATCAGTACCCGGATTCCGGATTCGACGGCGGCAGTTGCCGCGGCGGAGAGCTTGGGACGGGCGTCCACCACGGCTGCCACCTTGACGCCGGCGGCGGAGAGGTCGGCGGCGGTGGCGTAGGCGCTGTCGTTGGTGGTGCCGATGACCACGCGGCTGCCGGCGGCCACCGCGTACCGGTTCAGGTAGGTGCGCACGGCCGAGGCGAGCATGACGCCCGGGCGGTCGTTGTTCTCGAACACCAGGGGGCGCTCGTGGGCACCTGGCGCCAGGACCACCTGATTGGCGCGGATGTGCCAAATCCGCTGGCGGGAGACGCCGGGTGCTGCCGGGCTGGTGAGGTGGTCGGTGCGGTTCTGGACAGCGATGACGTAGTTGGCGTCGTAGGCGCCGAACGCGGTGGTGCGGTTCAGGACCGTGGATTCCGCGCCGGAGACCAGTTCAGCTTCAACGTCGGCAACCCATTCCAGGGCGGGCTTGCCCTCGATGGTTTCGGCCAGGCCCTCGGCTGTGGAGCCGGAGAGCAGGGATCCGCCGAGTTCGGGCTGGTCGTCGAGCAGCATGACGCGGGCACCGGTGCGGACGGCTTCGCGGGCAGCAGCAAGGCCGGCAGGGCCGCCGCCGATCACCAGGACGTCGGTGTGGACGTACTTCTTGTCGTATTCGGCGCGGTCCTCGGCCGGATCCAGCTTGCCCAGGCCGTTGAGCTGGAGGGCCTGGAGCCCGTCAACGAGTGAAACGGTGGTGGCAGGGAGCATGGATTCGGCCACGTGGCCGGGGAAGCGGGCTTCCACGCGGACCAGGGCGTTGGCTTCTTCCACACCGGCGGACATGATGCCGCGGTGGCGGTCCTCGTAGAGCGAGTTGCCGGCGGCGATGCGGCCGTTGGCGAGCAGTGCGGAGGCAAGGGTGTCGCCGGGGTGGCCGGTGAGCTCCTCGCCATCCACGGTGAAGCGCCAGGAGATGGTGCGGTCGATGCGGCCGCCGGTGGCCAGGCGGGCGTTCTGGGAGGTCACTTGGTGGCTCCTTCCGGGGCTGCAGTGGTGGAGGAAAGGCTGGTGCCTGAGGTGCTGGGTGCGGCGGTCCCGGTGGTGGTGCTGTCCGCGGCAAGGCTGGCGGTACCGGACTCGGCGCCGGTGGTGCCGGCCCGGTCAGGCCGCTGCGCTCCCATCGGGTAGATCGCCTGGATGTCGTAGCTCACGGTGTCGCGGAGCATGTTGAACCACTGGCGGCAGCCGGTGCTGTGGACCCAGCGTTCGGCGAAGGTGCCCTTGGTGTTGCTGCGGTAGAAGAGGTAGCGGGACCACTCCGTGTCGCTGAGCTCGTTGGGGTTCTCGGGGTAGGCGACGTGGGCCTGTCCCCCGTAGTGGAATTCGGTTTCGTCCCGCGGGCCGCAGTTGGGGCATGGGATCAGCAGCATGTGCGTTAGTCCTTATCTCGTGGCAGCGGCTAGTGGGCCACGGCGGCGGCGCCGTGTTCGTCGATGAGCGCGCCGGTTTCGAAGCGTTCCAGGGAGAACGGCGCGTTCAGCTTGTGCGGGGTGCCGGTGGCGATGGTGTGTGCGAAGGTCATGCCTGCCGCGGGTGTGCCCTTGAATCCGCCGGTTCCCCAGCCGCAGTTCACGAACATGTTCTCCACCGGGGTGGTGCCGACAATCGGCGAGGCGTCCAGGGTGGTGTCCACGATGCCGCCCCACGTCCGGAGCACGTGGGCCCGGGCAAAGATGGGGAAGAGCTCGACGGCGGCCGCCATCTGCTGCTCGATCACGTGGAAGGAGCCGCGCTGGCCGTAGCCGTTGTAGGAGTCCACGCCGGCACCCATGACCAGTTCGCCCTTGTGCGCCTGCGAAACGTAGACATGGACGTGGTTGGACATGACCACGGTGGGGTGGACCGGCTCGTGCAGTTCGGAAACCAGTGCCTGCAGCGGGTGGGACTGGATGGGGAGTTCGAAGCCCGCCATCTCGGCCAGGACCGAGCTGTGGCCGGCGGCGCAGAGGCCAACCTTTTCGGTGTTGATGGTGCCGCGACTGGTCTTGACGCCCACCACGCGGTCGCCGTCCTTGAGGAAGCCGGTGACTTCGCAGTTCTGGATGATGTCCACGCCCAGCTCGTCGCACTTCCGGGCGAAGGCCCAGGCAACATGGTCGTGCTTGGCGATGCCGGCACGGGGCTGGTAGGTGGCGCCCATGACCGGGTAGCGGATGTTGTCGCTGATGTTCAGGATGGGGCAGAGTTCCTTGACCTGCTGCGGGTCCAGCCATTCAGCGTCAACGCCGTTGAGCTTGTTGGCGCCCACGCGGCGCATGCTTTCGCGCACGTCGCCCAGGGTGTGGGCCAGGTTCATCACGCCGCGCTGGCTGAAGAGGAAGTCGTATTCGAGTTCCTCGGGCAGGATCTCCCAGAGCTTGAGGGCGTGCTCGTAGATGGCGGCGCTCTCGTCCCAGAGGTAGTTGGAACGGATGATGGTGGTGTTGCGGGCCATGTTGCCGCCAGCCAGCCAGCCCTTTTCCAGGACCGCGATGTTGGTCATTCCGTGGTTCTTGGCCAGGAAGTATGCGGTGGCGAGGCCATGCCCGCCGCCGCCGACGATCACGGCGTCGTAGGAGGACTTGGGTTCCGGGTTGCGCCAGAGGAATTCCGGGTGTTCGGGGAGGTGGGGGGCGCTCACTGGTTTGCTCCAATCAGGTCTGCTTCTGCACCGGCCAGGCTGGCGTCGCTGCTGTTGTCGGAAAGATGCGGGTAAAGGGGGAACTGCCCGGCGAGCGCCGTGACGCGTGCGCGGAGTTCGACGGCGGTGTCCCCGGGCAGTGTGCCCGTGGACGCGGAGGCGATGAGCGCCGTCGCGATGATGTCCGCAACCTCGGCGAATTCGGCTGCGCCGAAGCCGCGGGCGGCGAGGGCGGGGGTGCCAATGCGGAGGCCTGAGGAGACCATCGGCGGGCGGGGGTCGAACGGGACGGCGTTGCGGTTGACCGTGATGCCGATGTGGTGGAGGGCGTCCTCGCCCTGCTGGCCGTCGAGTTCGGAGTGCCGGAGGTCAACGAGGACCAGGTGCACATCGGTGCCTCCGTTGACCACGGAGATTCCGGCTTCCTGGACGTCCGGCTGCAGGAGGCGTTCGGCGAGCAGCTGCGCACCCTGCAGGACGCGCTCCTGGCGTTCCTTGAATTCCGGAGTTGCCGCGAGCTTGAAGGCCACAGCCTTGGCGGCGACAACGTGCTCCAGCGGTCCGCCCTGCTGGCCGGGGAACACAGCGGAGTTGATCTTTTTGGCGTACTCCTCCTTGGCGAGGATGACGCCGCCGCGGGGGCCGCCGAGGGTCTTGTGCGTGGTGGTGGTGACCACGTCCGCGTAGGGGACGGGGTTCGGGTGCAGGCCTGCGGCCACGAGGCCGGCGAAGTGTGCCATGTCCACCATCAGGTAGGCGCCCACCAGGTCGGCGATCCGGCGGAACTCGGCGAAGTCGAGCTGGCGGGAGTAAGCGGACCAGCCGGCAACGATCAGCTTGGGCTTGTGCTCCAGGGCCAGGGCTTCCACCTCGGCCATGTCCACCCGGAGGTCGTCCTCGCGGACGTGGTACGGGACCACGTTGTAGAGCTTGCCGGAGAAGTTGATCTTCATGCCGTGGGTGAGGTGTCCGCCATGGGCGAGCGAGAGGCCCAGGATGGTGTCGCCCGGGTTGAGCAGGGCGAACATGGCTGCGGCGTTGGCCTGCGCGCCGGAGTGCGGCTGGACGTTGGCGAATTCAGCACCAAACAGGGCCTTGACCCGGTCAATGGCCAGCTGTTCGATCACATCAACGTGCTCGCAGCCGCCGTAGTAGCGCTTGCCGGGGTAACCCTCGGCGTACTTGTTGGTGAGGACCGAGCCCTGCGCCTCCATCACTGCCGAGGGAGCGAAGTTCTCCGAGGCGATCATTTCCAGGGTGGACTGCTGGCGGTGCAGTTCCCGTGCAACGGCGGCGGCGACGTCGGCGTCCACCGTGGCGAGCGAGGCGTTGAGTGCGTCCTGCATGTTTCTCCTTCTAAACCTGAAAGTCCTGATCCGTAACTGATCTGTAACTGATATATTAGAACTGACGTAATAGTATGTTCCAGATCACGTAGCAGTCAATAGTCACCATGGAAGAGAGCTCAACATGGGCGTAATGCTGGAGAACTCCATCGCCGGCGATGAAGACCTCTCACTCGCCGAGCGGGCGTACCGGCATCTGCGGGACCGCCTGATCATGCTGGAAATCCGCCCCGGCGAGGCCATCAACGACGGCAAGCTCGCGGCCGAGCTCGGCATCGGGCGCACGCCCGTGCGGGAAGCGCTCAAGCGCCTGGAAAGCGACCACCTGGTGGTGTCCTACCCGCGCCGCGGAACGTTCGCCACCATCGTCGACATCACCGAACTCGCGGATGTCTCCGAACTGCGCGAGTCGTTGGAGCCCCTGGCGGCCAAGCGGGCAGCCAAGCTGGCCACGCCGGCACTGCGGGCGGAGATCCGGGAAACCGCCGCCGCAATTGCCGGTATGGACGGCGACGACGACCCCTACGACCTGATGCGCTATGACATCAAGGTCCACCGGCTGATCTACCGGGCCTCGGCAAACGCGCACCTGGAAGACGTCCTGATCCGCTACGACAACCTGGCCACCCGTATCTGGTGCATGGTGCTGGAGAAGGTCCCGTCCGTGTCGTCGCACATTGCCGAGCACGTTGAGCTGCTTGAAGCAGTGGCCGACGGCGATTCCGAGCGGGCGGGCAAGCTCGCCCTGGAGCACGTCACCAGCTTCGAGCAGGCCATCCGCAACGTGCTGTAAGCGGAGACACCGGGCACCTGCCCCGGGTCCGGCCACTCGGAGTCCGGGCGCTACCGGTCCGGGCGCTACGGGTCCAGGCGCTTGCGCAGGAGGCAGAACTCGTTGCCCTCCGGGTCCTGCAGGACGTGCCAGTTTTCGTCGCCGGTTTGGCCCACATCGGCAGGCCGGGCGCCCAGGGTCAGCAGGCGTTCCAGTTCGGCGGCCTGGTCCCGGTCCACAGGATTGACGTCGATATGCAGCGGCAGCCGCCCGGTGCGCGGATTGCTGCTGGGGCTCAGGATGATGGTGGGCTGCAGTCCGCCGAAACCGGCCGGAGGCCCGATCTCGATAGAGCCGTCTTCCCGGTCGAGCTCCACGTAGCCGAGCACCTCACACCAGAACCGCGCCAGCAGCTCGGTATCGTTGCAGTTCAGGACCAGTTCACTGATGCGGCATGACATGGTGGCCAGTGTACGGGCAGGCGGACTCCAACCGGCCGATTTCCCTCAGTTGCGATGCCCCGGTGAAGGCTCGGCCTCAGGGGCGGGTTGCCCGCGGGAGGAACGCCGTGGGTTCGCGCCTGAACTGCGTCAGCGCCGATTCAATGGCCCCGTGGACCACGGACTCTGCTCCGAAGGTGCTGGCAACGAGGTCCGGAAGCGGCAGGCCGGAGTTGGCCGGCAGCAGCGTGCGTGCGTGCTCCAGGACCGGCTCGATGGCGCGGGAGATCCCGCCCGCTATGACCACCCGTTCGATATCCAGGAGGCTTGAGAGCACCACGGCGATCCGCGCCAGCCGGGTGCCAAGCCGGGCGATGATGTCGAGTGCAAGTGGATCTCCCTCGCGGGCCGCCTGGAACACATCCTCTGCAGTGATGTCGTCTTCGGGGATCCGGCGCAGCGTCGTATCTCCGTCATAGGAACGGACCAGCGTGCGCGCCCACTTCCGGGCCAGCGCTCCGAACCCGTCCGAGGTTCCTTCTTCAGGTTCGAGCTTGCTGTCCGAAAGAATGTCCAGGAACCGCATTTCGCCGGCGCCGCCCCTGCGTCCGCGCAGCAGGCGCCCATCGACGATCAGTCCGGCACCGAACCGCTCCCCTGACAACAGGGTTGCCACGTTGGCTGACGGCTCCTGCGCGTGCTCAGCGATGGCTGCGAGGTTGGCATCGTTTTCGATGGTGACTGCGCCCTCAAGGTGCTGGTCGAACCCGGAATTCATCAGCTGCCAGAATTCTCCGGCCCCGGGGGACCTGCCGTCCGCGTCCACCGGCGCGGGTACTCCCACTACGGTCAGCAGCACGTCGCCGGGTCCGCAGCCCACATCGGCCAGCGCCTGGTGGATCAGCTCCCGGGCGCCGGCAACTCGGCCGGAGCGCCCCAGCGCATGAGAGTCGATGCTTTGGCGCCGCTTGGCGAGCTCACGGCCGCGCAGGTCCGCGACGATGGTGGTGAGGTGGCCTTCGCCGGCGTCGAGCCCCACCACAACCCCCGCGGCCTCGCGCAGCTGGTAGCGGCGCGCAGGCCGGCCTTTAAGCGCACGGCCGGCCTCGCCGCCGTCGGTCACTTCCTCCAGCCAGCCGGCGTCAACCAGGCCATCACAGACGCCCAGCACCGTGGCACGCGTGAGCCCGGTGGCACCCATGGCTTCCCCCGCCGTGAACACCTGCTCCTGGAGGGCGAAGCGCAGCAGCGCCCCGGAGTTGATCTGCCGTAACAGTTGCGTCGAGCTCGCCGTAGTTCCGTCCACCCCTTGACGATAGCCCCTGCGTCCCCCATCCTCGTATAGGACCTAAATATAAGATCCAAATCAATTCTGATTGACCCCCTCTGAGGAGCCGATGTTGCCACCTTTGCCGTCCGCCGGGACACGACTCTCCCGGCGCACTTTCCTTGCCGCCGCCGGAGGCACTCTGGCCGCTTTCGGGCTTGCGGCGTGCAGTCCGGCCGAAGCCCAGCCCACCATCACGTTCCACCAGTCCAAACCTGAAGCGGTCCCCTACTTCCGCGACCTCACAGCGAAATTCACGGCGTCGCAGGACCGCTTCCGCGTCCTGCACGACATGGCAACGAACCTCTCTGCCAGCTTCGTCCGCAGCAGCCCGCCGGATCTTGGCTGCCTCAACTACAACCTGGAGATGGCGCGGTTCATGGAGCGCGGCGCCCTCTCGGACCTGGCAGACCTTCCGGAAGCGGCATCCATCCGCGGCGACGTCCTCGACCTCACCAACTGGTACCCCACCTACCCGGGCCGCACCAGCGTGATCCCCTATTCGGTCATGGCGGCGTCGGTCATCTACAACCGGCGCATCTTCGAGGCGAACGGCCTCTCGGTCCCCACCACCTGGGACGAACTCCTTGACGTCTGCGAACGGCTCAAGGCCGCGGGGGTCACTCCGATTTACGGCACTTTCAGGGATCCCTGGACCATCGCCCAGGGCCTGTTCGACTACACCGTGGGCGGGATGGTCGATGTTCGCGGCTTCTACCAGTCGATGCACGAGGCGGGTGAGAAGGTCGGACCGGATTCCGAGGTCTCCTTCCAGAAAACACTGCTGGAACCTGTCCGCCGCATGGTCCAGCTCAAGAAGTACGTCAACGCCGATGCCGCCAGCCGCGGCTACGGGGACGGCACCACCGCCATGGCGCAGGGGCAGGCAGCCATGTACTTCCAGGGGCCGTGGGCCTTCGGCGAAATCGAAAAGGCCGGCACCGACGTCGACCTTGGCACCTTCCCCCTGCCGGTAACCGACAATGCGGCCGACCTCAAGGTCCGCGTCAACATCGACCTTTCACTCTGGGTCCCCGAGGTCTCGAACGGACAGCAGGGGGCACGCGCCTTCATCCAGTACCTGATGCAGCCGGAGATCCAGGACACCTACAACGCCAAATTCCTGGGCTTCGGAACGGTCAAGGATGCCCCGCCGGTCACCGATCCCAGGATCGTGGAAATGCAGAAGTACTACGACGAGGGCCGCTTCTACATGGGCGCGTCACAGTTCATCCCCAACACAATTCCCGCCGCCAACTACATCCAGTCGATCATCGGCGGCGCCGATGCCGAGGGCACGCTGCGCCGGATGGACGCCGACTGGGCGCGCCTGGCATTCCGCGCGTAACCACCCAACAGACCAAGGCACGAAACGAGGACCATCCATGTCATCAATGACGAGACCTTCCACCGCGGCGGTGGTGACAGCGCCCCCAGCAGCGGCAAACCCGCCACGGACGCGCAAACGCCGGGTTGACCCGCTCTACTACTTCTTCCTGTTCCCGTCCCTGGCGATCTTCACGCTCGCCGTCACGCTGCCCGCCGTGCTGGGCTTCGTCTACAGCTTCACCAACTCCGTGGGGTTCGGCGACTTTGAATTCATCGGCATCCGGAACTTCATCGCCGTGTTCCGGGATGACGGGATCCTCGGATCCTACGGCTTCACGCTCGCCTTCTCGCTCGTGACGGTCATCCTGGTGAACGTTGTGGCCTTCTTCCTCGCCCTGGGGCTCACGTCCCGCATCCGCTTCCGCGCCGCGCTGCGCACCGTGTTCGTGATCCCGATGGTGATATCCGGCATCGTCATCGCCTTCGTATTCCAGTACCTCTTCTCGAATTCGCTGCCGCTGGCGGGCCAGAGCCTGGGCATCGAGCCGCTCGCCACGAGCATTCTGGCCAACCCCGACCTTGCCTGGCTGGCGATTGTCCTCGTCACGGCATGGCAGTCGATTCCGACGCCATGCTGATCTACATCGCGGGGCTCCTCACCGTTTCCCCGGAGGTCTACGAGGCAAGCTCCATCGACGGCGCAACCCCCTGGCACAACCTCCGGCACATCACCCTGCCACTGGTGGCCGGGTACGCCGTGATCAACATGGTGCTGGGCTTCAAGAACTACCTCAACACCTACGACATCATCGTGGGCCTGACCGACGGCGGCCCCGGAGTCTCCACGCGCAGCGTGGCCATGGCGATCTTCCGCGGCTTCGAAGGCGGCGATTACGCCTACCAGATGGCCAACGCCGTGATCTTCTTCCTGATCAGCGTCACCATCGCACTCATCCAGCTCCGCTTCACCCGTGGCAAAGGAGGGATCGCAGCATGAGCACCGCGACCCGCACCATCCCAGCAAAACCATCGGCCACCGGGAAGCGGCGGTTCGGCGGCGGCCAGGAGCGCACCAACTGGCCGGCAACCGCCATCCTGATCGTCTGCACCCTCGGCGTGCTCGTCCCGCTGTATGTCACCGTCAGCATGGCGTTCAAGACCACCGGCCAGGCGGTCGACGGCAACGCGTTTTCGCTGCCCAGCCCCCTGACCTTTGACAGCTTCGTCCAGGCCTGGACCCTGACGAACTTCTCCCGCGGCTTTGCGATCTCCGTCTTCGTGTCCGTCATCGCGGTGGTGGGGGAGATCGTGGTGTCGGCTCTGGCAGCCTACGCAATCGTCAGGAACTGGGACCGCAAGCTCTTCCGCTGGTCCTTCTTCTACCTCTTGGCGGCAATGTTCATCCCGTTCCCCGTGGTGGCACTCCCGCAGATCCAGCTCACCGGCCTGGTGGGACTCGACAACCCCCTCGGCGTCGCCATCCTGCACATCGTCTTTGCCCTGGCGTTCAACACCATGCTGTTCACGGCCTTCCTCCGTTCCATCCCGCTCGAGCTGGAAGAAAGCATGCGCATGGACGGCGCCGGGACCTGGCAGGTGTTCTGGCGGCTCATCTTCCCGCTGCTCGGGCCCATGAGCGCCACGGTGGGCATCTTCGCCTTCATCGGCTCCTGGAACGACTTCATGATGCCGTCGCTCATCATCTCCGACCCCGAGATGCAGACCATTCCGGTACTGCAGAAGATCTTCCAGACGCAGTTCAGCAACAGCTACAACGTGGCATTCGCCTCGTACCTGATGGCCATGGCACCGGCCATCGTGGTCTACCTGTTTACCCAGCGCTGGGTCATGTCCGGCCTCACCCAGGGCGCCGTCAAGTAACTCTCCCGCCCGGCCCCAAACCCCAGAACACCAGACTTTAAAGGAACTTTCGTGACCACCACCGCCATCACGGCACCCCGTACCGCCGCCACCTTCCAGGACGATCCGAACTGGTGGCGCCAGGCCTCTGTCTACCAGATCTATCCCCGCAGCTTCTCCGACTCCAACGGTGACGGCATCGGCGACCTCAACGGCATCACCGCCAAAGTCCCGTACCTGACGGAACTGGGCGTCGACGCGGTGTGGCTGAGTCCCTTCTACCCCTCCGCCCTTGCCGACGGCGGCTACGACGTGGACGACTACCGCAACGTGGACCCCAAGCTGGGCACCCTCGACGACTTTGACGCCATGGCCGGCGCCCTGCACGCGGCAGGGATCAAGCTGATCGTTGACATCGTGCCCAACCACTCCTCCGACCGCCACGAGTGGTTCCGGGAAGCCCTGGCCGCGCCCAAGGGGTCCGCGGCCCGCAGCCGCTACATCTTCCGGGACGGGCTGGGCGAGAACGGTGAGCTGCCGCCGTCGGACTGGGACTCGGTCTTCGGCGGCCCCGTGTGGGAGCGCATCACCGAACCGGACGGGACCCCGGGGCAGTGGTACATGCACATCTTCGCCAAGGAACAGCCCGACTTCAACTGGGACAACCGGGAGGTCCGCGCGGACTTCCTGAAAACCCTCCGTTTCTGGTCCGACCGGGGCGTGGACGGCTTCCGCATCGACGTCGCCCACGCACTCACCAAGAACCTCGAAGGAACCCTGCCCTCCAAGGCTGACCTCGAGGCCCGGGGCGAGGCGCTATACCTTGCCGGCGAGCACCCGTACTGGGACCGCGACGAAGTCCACGGGATCTACGCCGAGTGGCGCACGCTCTTCAACGAGTACAACCCGCCGCGCACCGCCGTCGCCGAGGCCTGGGTGCACGCGGACCGCCGGGCCAGGTACGCCAGCCCGGACGGACTGGGCCAGGCGTTCAACTTCGACCTCCTGCAGGCAGATTTCGACGCCGGACAGTTCCGCAGGACCGTCACCAAGAACCTCGCCGAAGCCGAGGCGTCCGGCGCATCGTCCACCTGGGTCTTTTCCAACCACGACGTCGTCCGGCACGCCACCCGCTACGGGCTCCCCGCCCCCGCGCCCTCGCAGGGCGGGGAGATCATGGCAGGCCAGGCCGGCAAGCGCTGGCTGCTTGAGGGCGGCCGGCAGGAAGACGTGGACATCGAGCTGGGACTGCGCCGAGCCCGCGCCGCGTCGCTGCTGATGTTCGCCCTTCCCGGATCCGCCTACCTGTACCAGGGCGAGGAGCTGGGCCTGCAGGAAGTCGGCAGCGAAATCCCCGATTCCGAACGCCAGGACCCGTCCTTCTTCCGCAACAAGGGCGTGGAAATCGGCCGCGACGGCTGCCGAGTCCCGTTGCCCTGGAGCGCAGGCGGCAGTTCCTTCGGGTTCGGTCCGGGCGGTTCCCACCTGCCGCAGCCCGAATGGTTTGCCGGCGCCTCGGTGGAAGCCCAGGAAAACCGGGAGGACTCCACCCTGTCCCTCTACCGCCGGGCGCTGTCCCTGCGGTGGGAACTGCAGTCAGCCGAGACGCTGGAATGGCTGGAAACCGGGCGGGATGACGTGCTGGCTTTCCGGCGGCCCAACGGCTGGACCTCGGTAACGAACTTCGGCACCGAGCCCTTCGCGCTGCCCGCCGGCCGCCTGCTGGTGGCCAGCTCACCGATTGACGGCGGCGAACTGCCCGGCGCGGCCACCGCCTGGCTTGAGGCCTAGCCGTGGGGTTCGGGCTGGGGATCGACGTCGGAGGGACCTGGATCAAAGGGGCCGTGGTCGACCTTGACAGCGGCATCCCCGCCGGCGCCGCCCGCCGCCTCCGCACTCCGGCGGGCGGCACCGTGGAAGCTGTCGCGGACACCCTGGACCGATTGCTCGGCGAGCTCGAAACCCAGGCGCCCCTAGCTCCGGGCCGGCCCATCGGCGTCGCCATCCCCTCCATTGTCCGGAACGGGGTGGCGGCATCCGCGGCGAACATGGACCGCAGCTGGGTGGGGCTTGATGTGCGGTCATTCCTCGAGGTCCGGCTGGGACGTGCGGTGAGCGTGGTCAACGATGCTGATGCTGCCGGCCTGGCGGAAGTCCGTTACGGCGCGGGGCAGGACGTCCCCGGCACGGTGCTGGTCCTGACCCTGGGAACCGGCATCGGCTCGGCACTCATCGTCGACGGCCGGCTGGTGCCCAACCTCGAGCTGGGACACCTGGAAGTGGGCGGCTGCAAGGCCGAATCCCGGGCATCCGCCGTTGCCCGCGAGAATGAGGGGCTTGGCTGGCCGGAGTACGCCGTCAGGCTGCAGCAATACCTGCAGCACGTGGAGTTCCTCTTCTCACCGGACCTCATCATCCTGGGCGGCGGCATTTCGGCGTGCAGCAGCGAGTTCCTCCCCCGGCTGTCCCTGCGCACCCCGGTGGTCCCCGCCGCGCTGGAGAATTCCGCCGGAGTGGTGGGCGCCGCCCTGTACGCCGCGGCAGGACGGGACACGCTGCTCCCCGCCTGATCCCGAACCGGTACACGTCGCAGGGCCGCTGAATTTCCCCTGGTTTGGCCCGCGGCGCAGGGCGGACGACGGCGCGTTGCCGGGACACGCCGTCGTCCGCCCTGAAAGGTGGGGAAAGTCAGCGGCCCGCACCTGCCGCGCCACACCCCAAAGTGTGACGTGGCATACTTCGGTACAAAAGCCGGCTGCTTCATTCAGGGCACGCCCGGCGTCAGCGGAAAGGGCCGTGACATGCAGGAATCCGTCGGCGTGGAGGACGACAGCCCGCGGCAGCAGGTTCTGGCAGCACTGGCCAGCGAACACGCTGCCGGTCTCGCGGCGGACCCTGCGTTTGAGCGGCGGCTGGACCGGTACCTCCCGCTGCTGACCGGCCTGTTCCGCCCGCTGTACGGCACCCGGGCGGACTGGCAGGACCAGCTGGCAGCCCTGGTGGTCCAGGCCGCCCGGTCCTGGCAGGAGCGCGCCCCCGAACTCAAAGCCCTGGACGCTGAGCGGGAGGCAAACCCGCACTGGTTCCAGTCCAACGGCATGCTGGGCGGCGTCTGCTACGTGGACCGCTACGCGGAGAGCCTGGAAGGAGTTCGCAGCAGCATCCCCTATTTCAAGGAACTCGGGCTCACCTACCTGCACCTGATGCCGCTGTTCCTGGCACCCGAGCCGCATTCGGACGGCGGCTATGCGGTGTCCAGCTACCGGCAGGTCAACCCCAAACTGGGCACCATGGAACAGCTGCGTTCGCTGGCTGCCGAGCTGCGCAGCAACGGAATCAGCCTGGTGGTGGACTTCATTTTCAACCACACCTCGGACGAGCACGAGTGGGCCCGGAAAGCCGCCTCGGGAGACCTGGAGTACAGCGACTATTACTGGATCTTCCCGGACCGGACCATGCCCGACGCCTTCGAGCAGGACGTCCGGGAGATCTTCCCCGAGAACCACCCGGGGTCCTTCATCCGCATGGAGGACGTCCGCTGGGTGTGGGCCACGTTCCACACCTACCAGTGGGATTTGAACTACTCGAACCCCGACGTGTTCCGGGCCATGGCAGGCGAGATGCTGTTCCTGGCCAACCAGGGCGTGGACATCCTGCGCATGGACGCCGTGGCGTTCATCTGGAAGCAGCTGGGCACCACCTGCGAGAACCTTCCCGAGGCCCACACCCTGCTCCGGGCCTTCAACGCGGTGTGCCGGCTCGCGGCGCCGTCGCTGCTGTTCAAGTCGGAGGCAATCGTGCACCCGGACGAGGTGGCGCTCTACATCGACCCCGCCGAATGCCAGCTCTCCTACAACCCGCTGCAGATGGCGCTCATCTGGGAATCCCTGGCCACCCGGGATGTGTCCCTGTTGGCGCAGGCGCTGGAACGCCGGCACAACATCCCGGACGGCACCGCCTGGGTTAACTACGTCCGCAGCCACGACGACATCGGGTGGACCTTCGCCGATGAGGACGCCGCCGAACTGGGCATCAACGGCTTCGACCACCGCCGCTTCCTGAACTCGTTCTATGTCAACCGGTTCCCCGGCAGCTTCGCCCGCGGCGTGCCGTTCCAGGACAACCCCCGCACCGGGGACTGCAGGATTTCAGGCACGACGGCGTCGCTCTGCGGCCTGGAGGACAGCCCGGCGGAGGCGGTGGAACGGATCCTCCTGGCCCACTCGGTGCCTTTCAGCACCGGCGGCATCCCGCTGCTGTACCTGGGCGACGAGGTGGGGCAAACCAACGATTACGACTACGCCGGCGAACCCGGCCACGGGGAGGACAGCCGTTGGGTGCACCGCCCGCACTATCCGGCGGAGCAGTACAAACTTCGCAACAACCCCTCCACGCCCGCGGGTGCGGTCTACGCGGGGCTCCGCCGAATGACAGAGGTCCGGGCCGGCACCCCTGAACTGGCGGGTACGCAGCTGATCGACTTCGCCACGCACAACCGCTCGGTGTTGGCGTACCAGCGGCCCGGCCCTTCTCCGGAAGGCACCCGCGTGCTGGCCCTGGCCAACTTCAGCGACTCCGCCCAGACCCTCCCGGCTGAAACGTTCGGCGGCTTCTCCCCTGCCGCCGTCGACCTTCTCTCCGAAGCAGCCATGCAACTGGACGACGGCGTCACCCTCCTCCCCCGGCAATACCTCTGGCTGCGCGTCACTCCCCTCTGACCTCCCCCAACCCCAACCAAGTAGCGCTAAGTGCCGTTATGAGCCCCCAAAACGGCACTTGGCACTACTTAGTTGGGAGGGCGGGGCCGGGCCGTGAAAGCATACGGACCATGGCCCAAAAGATTGCGTACCAGGGTGAGCCCGGCGCCAACTCCAATATCGCGTGCAAGCAGATGTTCCCCGAGATGGACAGCGTCCCGTGCGCCAGCTTCGAGGACGCCTTTGAACTGGTCTCCAGCGGCGAGGCGGACCTGGCCATGATCCCCATCGAGAACTCCATCGCCGGCCGGGTGGCGGACATCCACATCCTGCTGCCGCAGTCCAACCTGCAGATCGTTGGCGAATTCTTCCTCCCCATCCACTTCGACCTGCTGGGCATTCCGGGCAGCACCATCGAGGGTGCCACCGAGGTCCACAGCCACATCCACGCCCTGGGCCAGTGCCGGAAGCTGATCCGCGAGCACGGCCTCAAGCCCGTCATTGCCGGCGACACCGCCGGGTCTGCCCGCGAGGTGGCGGAGTGGAACGATCCCCGCAAGCTTTCCCTGGCTCCCCCGCTGGCCGCCCAGATCTATGGCCTCGACGTGCTGGCCTCCAGGGTGGAGGACGACCCCTCCAACACCACCCGCTTCGTGGTGCTGGCCCGTGAAACTGAGCTGCCTGCCCGGGACGAACTTCCCGGCCCGGCAGTGACCAGCTTCGTGTTCCGCGTCCGCAACGTTCCGTCGGCCCTGTACAAGGCGCTGGGCGGTTTCGCCACGAACGGCGTGAACATGACGCGGCTGGAGAGCTACATGGTGGGGGACGAGTTCGCGGCCACCATGTTCATGGCCGACGTCGAAGCGCACCCCGAGGACACTCCGCTCCGGCTGGCGCTTGAGGAACTGGACTTCTTCACCACCGAGGTGCGGATCCTTGGGGTGTACGCCGCAGCGGACCACAGGGCGGATCGGACCCCGGCGGCCTGAAGCCAGGGCTGGCTCAGGCTCCGGTTCTATTCCGCGCGCTGGCCGTCCACCGGGTCCACTACTGCCATGCCGCCTGTGGCCACTGGTGGGGTGAGTACTGACGCAAAATCGTGCTGGGTGGAGTAGGTGAGGAAGCCAAGGTGCGCCTCGTAGCGGTCCAGGACGTCGTCGATCACCTGCTGGTGGGACAGGCCCATGAGGTCGTACCCTTCGGATCCTGTCTGTGCGAAAACCTCCACCCGGTAGTAGATGTCCGTCTGCCGGGACATTCGCCCGCCAAACATGGGCACCGGCGCTTCCACCGCCTGCACCTGGTAATGGAAGTCGCGGTGCTCCGGAATGCTGACTACCAGGGCGTGGCTGGAGATGCCGGCCTCCGGATTCGGCACCACGTCCAGGGTGGCGTGGTACCCCTGCCTGGTGAATTCCTTGACTACATCCGCGAGCGCCGGCTGCACGGTGCCTTCCATGAAGAGTGCCACCTGCTTCCTGGACGGGTAGGCGCGCATGTTGGCCAGCCGCTGCCGCCAGGTGCGGTCCGGCACCTGCCCTCCGTGTGCCGCCGTCGACTGCCGCCGCAGGACCTGCCCTTCGCGCTCGGCGCGCTCCATCCGCAGTGCCTTGGAGAAGGACGCCATCACGAGCCACGCGATGATGGTCACCGGCAGGGCGAAAATGAGGGTGGCGTATTCCATGGTGGTCACGCCGCCGGCCACCAGCATGGCGATGGTGAGCAGCGCCGTCAGGACCGCCCAGAAGATGCGCAGCCATTTGGCGCCGTCCTGCGATGGGTCGGGGATCGACGAGGAGAAGTTGGACATCACCATCGCGCCTGAGTTGGCGCTGGTGAGGTAGAACAGCATGCCGGACAGTGTGCCCAGCCCGATCAGGAAGCTGGCGCCCGGGAACATGTTCAGCAAGGCGTACCAGCCTTCTTCCGGGCTGGCCATGGCGAGCTGCGCGAATTCCGCGTTCCCACCCAGGACCTCGTGCATGGCGCTGTTACCGAAGATGCTCACAATCAGGAAGTCGCACAGCACCGGCGCGGTGATGGCGGCAATGACGAATTCCCGCAGGGTCCGGCCGCGCGAAATGCGGGCCAGGAACAGGCCGACGAACGGGCCCCACGCCAGCCAGAAGGCCCAAAAGAAGAGGGTCCAGCCGGCCATCCATTCCGAGCCGCCGTCCTGGTAGGCGAACGTCTGCAGGGTGCGGTCCGGCAAAGTAAACAGGAAGCGGCCGATGTTTTCGACCATCGCGTTGAGCAGGAAGGAGGTCTGACCGGTCACCAGGATGTAGAGCAGCATGGCCGCTGCGCTCCAGATGTTCAGCTCGGAGATCCAGCGGATGCCTTTGTCCACGCCGGAGGTGCACGCGGCCACGGTGAGGATGACGGCCACAACCACCAGGGCGATCTGCAGCGCCAGGCCTTCCTGCAGGCCGAACAGGATGGCGAAGCCGACGTTGAGCAGCACCACGCCAATGCCCATGGATGTGGCCACGCCAAAGACGGTCCCCACCAGGGTGACGACGTCGATGGTGTCGCCGACGCCGCCGCGGACGCGTTTCCCGAGCAACGGGTACAGGGCGGCGCGGATGGACAACGGCATTCCCCAGCGGTACGCGAAGTACCCCATGGCCATGCCGAGGAGCGAGTACATAGCCCACCCGGCAACGCCGTAGTGGAACATGGTCCACACCACGGCGTCCTGCGCCGCGGCTGCCGTCTGCCCTTCACCGGCGGGCGGTTTCATGTACTGGGTGATGGGGCCAGTCACGGAGTAGAACAGCATGTCGATGCCCACTCCGGCGGCGAACAGCATGGCCACCCAGGTGAAGAGTTTGTACTGCGGCCTGGAGTGGTCCGGGCCAAGGCGGACGGAGCCTTCTTTGGACAACGCCACCCACAGGACGAATCCGATCACCACGGTGACTGTGAGGACGTAGAACCAGCCCACGTTCGTGGCGATCCAGGCCACTACTGTCTTCATGGTTGCCTGGGCGCTGGCGGGCACCAGCATGGCCCAGACGGAAAACGCCAGGATGATGGCTGACGCGATGATGAACACCCGCCAGTTCACCTTTGGCTTGGATTCCTCGGCGAGCTCAGCCTTGGCCCTGCTCAGTTCCTGGCTGGAAACGGGCGGGCGGTTCTCCCCGTCGGGGACGGGCCGCCGCCGTTCCGTGCCGCCAAGCTGGCTGCGCTGAATTGTCGCTTTCGGCTGGCGGTCCCCCGGGCTGTTTTCCAATTCTTCGGCCAATGAAGTCCTCCTCCGATCGGCAGCGGGCCGGCCGGGCACCCGTGGCGGGTGGCCGCAGAAGACCCCGGTCCGGAAAAGGGAGGGAGGCCGTGCACAGAGGGGCACTCGCCGAGCGGGCTGCATGCCAATGGTAGTACACGACCCCCCACCTATGGCAACCGGTTGCCTGCCGCTAGACCTTAGCGCGCTGGCCCGCCGCCAGGAGGGGAGCGAAGAACTCCGCGAGCTCATCCGTCGCACCGAGCGGCAGCACGTTCGCGACGTACTGGTCCGGGCGGACCACCACCACGACGCCGCCGCGGTCGATGCCGCGCAGCTCGAAGATGTCCGCGATGGGGTCCGTCGCGTAGACCTTCTCGTAGTCGGTGAGCTTGAACGGCCCTACCTGCGGCTTGAAGACCGCGGGCACGGCTCCGATGTCGACGGCAGTATGCGGCTGCTGGTGGATGACCTTCAGGTCGAACCACGCATCCGGGTCGGCGTCCGGCGGCGTTGCGGCCAGCGGTGATTCCGGCGAGGCAGCGAGCCACTCAGCGAGCTTGGCAGTGTTGGACTGCTCACCGGGCGTGGCGGCGTCGGCGAAGACGTAGATCCGCCAGCGGCCGTCTGCGGTGGCGTGGTGGCCCAGCTGCAGGGGATTGGTGTCGCCCACCCGGACCACGGGGGCGGACTTGAAGCGCTTGCCCACGGGGAATCCGCTGGCCAGCTCCTGGTGGTCGGCGGAGCCCGTCACCACCGACGGCGCGTACTGGGTCATGAACCCGGCCGGGAACTCGGCCGTGCGGACATAGAAGTCTTCAAGGTCTGACGGGTTTTCGAACTCCTCCGGCTTCTTGGCCATCATGGTGGACCATTCTTTGTCGAAGTCGATGAGGTTCTTCGCCACCACCTGCCGTTCTTCGGAGTAGGTGCTGAGCAGGCTTTCCGGGCTGCGGCCTTCCAGGACGTGGCCCAGCTTCCAGGCAATGTTGAATCCGTCCTGCATGGAAACGTTCATGCCCTGGCCCGCCTTGGCGCTGTGCGTGTGGCAAGCGTCGCCGGTGATGAACACCCGCGGGGTGCGGGTGCCGCGCTCCTCCGGCAGGACGTCGTCGAACCTGTCCGTGAGCCGGTGGCCCACCTCGTACACGCTGTGCCAGGCGACATTCCGCACGTCCAGTGTGTAGGGGTGGAGGATGGCGTTGGCCTTGGCGATGATCTGCCCGATGCTGGTGTTGCGGACCTCGTGATGGGTGGCGGGGTCCACTTCGCCCAGGTCCACATACATGCGGAACAGGTGCCCGCCTTCGCGCGGGATCAGCAGAATGCTGCCCTCGGCGGCCTGGATGGCGCATTTGGTGCGGATGTCCGGGAAGTCC
Source organism: Pseudarthrobacter sp. NPDC059871 (assembly GCF_042731175.1). Classification (NCBI taxonomy): domain Bacteria; kingdom Bacillati; phylum Actinomycetota; class Actinomycetes; order Micrococcales; family Micrococcaceae; genus Pseudarthrobacter; species Pseudarthrobacter sp. NPDC059871. The sequence goes on along the minus strand of NZ_JBHWJV010000005.1, from coordinate 113,737 downwards.
GTCACGGCGAGCACGTCCATGACACCCCAGGCGTGGTTGGCCTGGTCCCCGGCCATGGTGCAGCCGATTGCCTGGCGCACTTTGCTGCGGGCGCCGTCGGCCCCTACCACGTACTTGGCCCGGACCACCCGGTCCTTGCCCTCGTCCGGGCCGGCGGTGTGCCGGAGCGTGACGGTGACGGGGTGGTCGCCGCCGTGGGCCACCTCAAGCCCCACGAAGTCGTAGCCGTAGTCGGGCTTCATCCGGGTGGGTGCGTTGGCCATGTACTCGGCAAAGTAGTCCAGCACGCGGGCCTGGTTCACGATCAGGTGCGGGAATTCGCTGATGCCCATTTCGTCGTCGACGGCGCGGGCGGCGCGGGCGATGTTCGCATGATTGGCCGGGTCCGGCTTCCAGAAGGCCATCTCGGTAATCCGGTAGGCCTCGGCGATGATCCGTTCCGCGAAGCCGAAGGCCTGGAATGTCTCGACGCTGCGGGCCTGGATGCCATCTGCCTGGCCAATGGCGAGCCTGCCGGGGCGGCGTTCCACGATGCGCGTGGTGATGTTGGGGAACCGGGACAGCTGCGCCGCGGCCAGCATCCCGGCGGGGCCGGTGCCAACGATCAGCACGTCCACCTCGTCCGGAAGGTCCTCGGGCCGATTGAGTCCGACGCCGGCCGCGGGCTGGACACGCGGGTCGCCGGATACATAGCCGTGGTGATGGAACTGCACGGGATTACCTCACTTCGTTGTGGGCGGATGACCGCTGCGTCATCTCGTGGACCAAAGCCTGCGTAAGTGTTCCATATGAGAACACATCATTCGATAATAGAAACGTAGAGCTGGCTTCAACTGTACGCCGCCTGTGACGGAGGCGACAAGTAGTCCGCGGAAGGCCACGACGATGCCCGGAGATTCGGGGGTTGACGGCAGCAGCCGGATGGAGAATAGTGATCGTATACGATTTCGTACCTGATGAGGAGACGGTCTTGGAGCAGGTCAACGGCGACACCCTGGCAGCAGCCCGCAAGGTGATCGCAGTGCACATCAACTACCCCAGCCGGGCCGCCCAGCGCGGCCGCACCCCGGCCCAGCCGTCCTACTTCCTCAAGCCTTCCAGCTCCTTGGCCCTCAGCGGCAGCGTGGTGGAGCGGCCTGCGGGCTGTGAACTCCTCGGCTTCGAGGGCGAGATTGCCCTGGTCATCGGAAAGGCCGCACGCCGCGTCAGCGTGGAGGATGCCTGGAGCCATGTTGCCGCCGTGACCGCCAGCAACGACCTCGGCGTCTACGACCTGCGCTGGGCAGACAAGGGCTCCAACCTGCGCTCCAAGGGCGGGGACGGCTTCACCCCGGTCGGTCCCGCACTGATCCCGGCAGACGCCGTCGACCCCGCCAAACTGCGCATCCGCACCTGGCACAACGGCGAGCTGGTCCAGGACGACACCACCGAAGACCTGCTCTTCCCATTCGCCCGCCTCGTCGCGGACCTGTCCCAGCTGCTCACTCTCGAGGAGGGCGACATGATCCTCACCGGCACCCCCGCCGGTGCCTCCGTGGCCACGCCGGGCGACGTCCTGGAGGTGGAAGTCAGCACGGTCGACGGCGGGCTCACCACCGGGCGCCTGGCCACCACGGTTGAGGAAGGCACGACGGCGTTCGCGGACTTTGGTGCCCGGCCCAAGGCTGACGACCTGCAGCGGGAGGAAGCCTACGGATCCCGGGAAGCGGCGGGTTTGGCACCTGCGGAAACGGCCGCTGTCGGGCCTGTCCTTAGCCCGGAACTGAAAGCCAAACTCGAATCCGTGGCAACGGCCACCCTGTCATCCCAGCTGCGCAAGCGCGGCCTGAACAACGTCAGCATCGACGGCCTGCAGGCCACCCGCCCGGACCGCAAGGTGGTGGGCCTGGCACGGACCCTGCGGTACGTCCCCAACCGCGAAGACCTCTTCAAGACCCACGGCGGCGGGTTCAACGCCCAGAAGAAGGCCATCGATTCGGTCAATGAGGGCGAAATCCTGGTGATGGAGGCCCGCGGCGAGAAAGGCACCGGAACCGTGGGCGACATCCTGGCCCTCCGCGCCCAGGTCCGCGGCGCCGCCGCCATCATCACCGACGGCGGCGTCCGCGACTTCACTGCCGTGGCCGGCCTGGACATGCCCACGTACTTCGCCAACCCGCACCCCGCCGTGCTGGGCCGCCGGCACATCCCGTGGGACACGGACATCACCATCGCCTGCGGCGGAGCCACCGTGCAGCCGGGCGACATCATCGTGGCCGACTCCGACGGCATCCTGGTGATCCCGCCGGCCATCGCCGAAGAACTCGCGGACGACTGCGTCCAGCAGGAGAAGGAAGAAACCTTCATCTTCGAAATGGTCAAACAGGGCAACAGCGTGGACGGCCTCTACCCGATGAACGCCGAATGGCAGGCCAGGTACGCGGAGTGGGAACGCAAGGAAGGCAACGCCCAATGACTGAGACAGCAGTGACCGGCGCACCGGAACTCTCCGACGTCCCCGCCGGCAGCAAGTCCGAGCAGGCCTACCAGGCCGTCAAGGCCCGCATTGTCGAAGGCACCTACACCCCCGGCTACCGGCTGGTCCTGAGCATCATCGCCAAGGACCTCGGCGTCAGCGTGGTCCCCGTCCGCGAAGCCATCCGCCGGCTCGAGGCCGAGGGCCTGGTGACGTTCGAACGCAACGTCGGCGCCACCGTGGCAGGCATCGACCCCACCGAGTACCTCTACACCATGCAGACCCTCAGCATCGTGGAAGGGGCGGCCACCGCGCTGTCCGCTCCGCTGGTCGACGGGCAGGCCATCGCCCGGGCGCGCGCCATCAACGAGGAAATGCGGGACTGCCTGGACCACTTCGACCCCGTCCGGTTCACGAAGCTGAACCAGGATTTCCACTCCGTCCTGTTCGAGCACTGCCCCAATCCGCACATCCTGGACCTGGTGCACCGTGGCTGGAACCGGCTCGCGGCGCTGCGGTCCTCCACCTTCCGCTTCGTCCCCGGCCGCGCCCTCGGCTCCGTCGAAGAGCACGAAAACCTGCTGACGCTCCTCGAAACCGGAGCAGACGCCGACACCATCGAAAAGGCAGCCCGCCAGCACCGTACCGCCACCCTGGACGCGTACCTCGCCCAAACCCGTTAGCAGCTCAGCACCAGTAAAGGACTTCAACGATGACGACCTCAACAGAAACTGCCAAGCACTACATTCCCGAGGACCTGCCCACCCACATCCAGCACTACATCAACGGCGAATTCGTTGACTCCGTGGGCGGCAAGACCTTCGACGTCCTGGACCCGGTGTCCAACACGAACTACGCCACCGCGGCGGCCGGCCAGAAAGAGGACATCGACCTTGCTGTCGCCGCGGCCCGCGAAGCGTTCGTGAATGGCCCGTGGCCCAGGATGAAACCCCGCGAACGGGCCCGCGTCCTTAACAGGATCGCCGATGCCGTCGAGGCCCAAGAGGCCAGGCTCGCCGAACTCGAAACCTTCGACACCGGCCTGCCTATCACCCAGGCCAAGGGCCAGGCCCTCCGCGCTGCCGAGAACTTCCGCTTCTTCGCGGACCTGATTGTGGCCCAGTTCGACGACGCCATGAAGGTCCCCGGCTCGCAGATCAACTACGTGAACCGCAAGCCGATCGGCGTGGCCGGGCTGATCACGCCCTGGAACACCCCGTTCATGCTCGAGTCCTGGAAGCTCGCCCCGGCCCTGGCCACCGGCAACACTGTGGTCCTCAAGCCAGCCGAGTTCACCCCGCTCTCCGCCTCGCTGTGGGCCACCATCTTCAAGGACGCCGGCTTGCCGGACGGCGTGTTCAACCTGGTCAACGGCTTGGGAGAGGAAGCCGGCGACGCGTTGGTCAAGCACCCTGAGGTCCCGCTGATCTCCTTCACCGGCGAGACCACCACCGGGCAGACGATCTTCCGCAACGCCGCAACCAACCTCAAGGGCCTGTCCATGGAGCTCGGCGGCAAGTCCCCCTGCGTCGTGTTCGCCGACGCAGACCTGGACGCCGCGATCGACTCGGCCCTGTTCGGGGTCTTCTCCCTCAACGGCGAACGCTGCACGGCCGGGTCCCGCATCCTCGTTGAGCGCGCCATCTACGACGAATTCTGCGAAAAGTACGCCGCGCGTGCCAAGAACATCGTGGTGGGCGATCCCCACGACCCCAAGACCCAGGTTGGGGCGCTGGTCCACCCGGAGCACTACCAGAAGGTGGCCTCCTACGTGGAGATCGGCAAGACCGAAGGCCGGCTGCTCGCCGGCGGCGGACGGCCGGAGGGCCTGCCCGAAGGCAACTACATCGCACCCACGGTTTTTGCCGACGTCGCCCCTGACGCCCGGATCTTCCAGGAGGAAATCTTCGGACCCGTCGTGGCGATCACCCCGTTCGAGAACGACGACGAAGCCCTCGCCCTGGCGAACAACACCAAGTACGGCCTCGCCGCCTACATCTGGACCCAGAACCTGACGCGGGCGCACAACTTCTCGCAGAACGTGGAGGCCGGCATGGTGTGGCTGAACAGCCACAACGTCCGCGACCTCCGCACCCCGTTCGGTGGCGTCAAGGCCTCGGGCCTGGGCCACGAAGGCGGCTACCGCTCCATCGACTTCTACACCGACCAGCAAGCCGTGCACATCACCCTCGGCAGCGTCCACACCCCCAAATTCGGCGCCTAGTCACCACCAGCTGCCCAACTGGGTCGCAATTGTTGTCGTTATGAGCCCCCAAAACGACACTTACTGCTACCTAGTTGGGGAAGAAACCCTTTCAAAGAAGAGAGAATCCCATGACGAACTTCGTTCCCACCCCCACGGTTCCGGCTCCGGACATCGTCCGCTGCGCCTACATGGAAATCGTGGTCACTGACCTCGCCAAGTCCCGCGCGTTCTACGTGGACCTCCTCGGCCTGCACGTCACCGAGGAAGATGAGAACGCGATCTACCTGCGGTCCCTGGAGGAGTTCATCCATCACAACCTGGTACTCCGCAAGGGACCCATCGCCGCCGTCGCCGCGTTCGCCTACCGGGTGAAGTCCCCCGCCGAAGTGGACGCCGCCGAGGCCTACTACAAGGAGCTGGGCTGCCGCACGGAACGCCGCAAGGAAGGCTTCACCAAGGGCGTCGGCGACTCCGTCCGCGTGGAGGACCCGCTGGGCTTCCCGTATGAGTTCTTCTACGAGGTGGAGCACGTGGAACGCCTCACCCAACGGTACGACCTCTACTCCGCCGGGGAACTCGTCCGGCTGGACCACTTCAACCAGGTCACCCCGGACGTTCCCAAGGGCCGCAAGTACCTGGAGGACCTCGGCTTCCGCGTCTCCGAGGACATCAAGGATTCCGACGGCGTGACCTACGCCGCGTGGATGCACCGCAAGCAGACCGTCCACGACACCGCCCTGACCGGCGGCAACGGACCGCGCATGCACCACGTCGCGTTCGCCACGCACGAGAAGCACAACATCATCCAGATCTGCGACAAGATGGGCGCCCTGCGCATCAGCGACAGGATCGAACGCGGCCCCGGGCGGCACGGCGTCTCCAACGCCTTCTACCTCTACATCCTGGACCCGGACGGCCACCGCATCGAGATCTACACCCAGGACTACTACACCGGCGACCCGGACAACCCCACCATCACCTGGGACGTCCACGACAACCAGCGCCGTGACTGGTGGGGCAACCCCGTGGTCCCGTCCTGGTACACCGAGGCCTCCCTGGTCCTGGACCTCGACGGCAACCCGCAGCCCGTCATCGAACGCGAGGAAAGGTCCGAGATGGCCGTCACCGTGGGTGCCGACGGCTTCTCCTACACGCGCAAGGCCGACGGCGACGGTCCGGACGCCGGGGACAGGACCGGTTTCAAGCTGGGGGCGCAGCTGTAGCCATGCTGGAGCCCACGACGATTGAGGCCATCGCGGACGAACTGCTGGAAGCCGCGCGGAGCCGCACCCCTGTTCCCCGCCTGACGGCACGCTACCCGGACATGACGGTGGAGGACTCCTACGCCGTCCAGCAGCTATGGCGCCGCCGGAACGAGGAAGCCGGGCGCACGTTGGTGGGGCGCAAGATCGGCCTCACGTCCAAGGCCATGCAGGCCGCCACCGGCATCACCGAACCGGACTACGGCGCCATCTTCGACGACATGGTCCTCGAAACCGGCTGCTCCGTGCAGTGGGACAAGTACACCCACCCGCGCGTGGAGGTGGAGCTGGCCTTCGTGCTGAAAGACGGGCTCAAAGGCCCCGGCTGCACCATCTTCGATGTCCTCAAAGCCACCGACTACGTGGTCCCGGCCCTCGAAATCCTGGACTCCAGGATCGAAATGGAGGGCCGGACCATCGTGGACACCATCTCGGACAACGCCGCCATGGGCGCCATGGTGATCGGCGGACGCCCAGTGAAACCGGACGCCGTGGACCTCCGCTGGGTCTCCGCCATCCTCTACAAGAACCAGACCGTGGAGGAAACCGGGGTTGCCGCCGGGGTCCTGGACCACCCCGCCAACGGGGTCCACTGGCTCGTCAACAAGATCGCCGCCCACGGTGACGCCCTGAAAGCCGGCGACATCATCCTCGCCGGTTCCTTCACCCGCCCGCTCTGGGCCTACAAGGGAGACACCGTCCACGCAGACTACGGACCCCTGGGGAGTGTGACGTGCCGCTTCGAATAGACCACACCTTCCGGGACGCCCTGGCCGCACAACAAGGCGGCGCAGGCCGGCCGCTGGCTGGGATGTGGGTGTGCTCCGGCAGCCCGCTCATGGCCGAGATCTGCGCCGGGGCCGGCCTGGACTGGCTCCTGGTGGACGCCGAGCACAGCCCCAACGGGCTCGAGTCCATCCTCGCCCAGCTCCAGGCCGTCCACGGCTACCCCGTGCACACGCTGGTCCGGCCCCCGGTCAACGACACCGTGGTGATCAAGCAGTACCTGGACCTCGGCGTGCAGAACCTGCTGATCCCCATGGTCAACTCCGTTGCCGAGGCCGAAGCCGCCGTGGCCGCCACCCGCTACCCGCCCCACGGCGTCCGCGGCGTCGGCTCCGCGCTGGCCCGGGCCGCCCGCTGGAACCGGGTCCCGGACTACCTGAACCGGGCCAACAGCACCATCAGCGTCACCGTCCAGATCGAATCCACCGCCGCCGTCGAAACCGTCGCAGGCATCCTGAAAGTGGACGGCGTCGACGCCATCTTCATCGGTCCCTCCGACCTCGCCGCCTGCATGGGCCTGCTGGGACAGCAGGAACACCCCGACGTGCGTGCCGCCGTCGAGCACTGCCTCGCCGCCGCAAAGGCCGCCGGGAAACCCGCCGGCGTCAACGCCTTCAACCCGGACACGGCACAGCACTACCTCCACAACGGAGCGGACTTCATCCTGGTCGGCGCCGACGTCGCCCTCCTCGCACGGGGCTCCGAAGCCCTCGCGGCGCAGTTCATCCAGAAGACCGACGGCGAAACCCAGGCCAGCTACTGAACAGCTTCTTGCCGGAGGGCGAGGGCAAGGTGCCCGGTGCAGGTCAGCCGACGCGCGTGTAGCTGATCTCCGTCACCTCTGGCTCGCCGTCGGGAAGGGTCACATACGTGCCCTGGGCTTTGCTCGCGGTTTCAGGAAAGTCGTCCGGGTGCGAGACGTAGCTGCCCTCGGTGCGCAGCGACGGCTCCTGTCCGGCGGGCAAGGTGACGTAGCTTCCGCCGCGGGGGACGGCGGTGGCGTCGATGGCGCCGGCTTCAATGAGGTAGGACTGCAAAGCCATGGTGTTCTCCTGCGTTTCTGGGTGGGGGCGCCCATTACCCACTTCGCCTGCGGCATGGCGGCAGGAGGAAGCGTGGTTTTCGCTGGTGGGTATGCGGTGCGTTTGCCTGGATCCGGGGAGGAATCACCCGGCAGTCTTGTCAGGACTTCACCGGCCTGCCGTTGAGTCTAAGGCTTAATATGAGCAGTTCACAATAACTTTTTTATTGATGACGCGGAATCATCGTTGATGGCCTGGGCTGCGGGCAGGACAGTCACCGTGCCGGCGTCCCCGTCCACCAGGACCTGCTGCCCGGTGGTGAGCCGCTGCGTGGCCACGCCGGTGCCGAGCACGGCGGGGATGCCGTATTCGCGGGCCACGATGGAGCTGTGGCTCAGCGGGCCGCCCACATCCGTCACCACCGCCGAGGCCATGGCGAACAGAGATGTCCAGGCCGGCGTGGTAATCCGTGCCACCAGGACATCCCCCGGCCGCATTTGGCCGAAATCCTGGGGCCCGGCCAGCACGCGGGCGGGAGCGCTGACCCGGCCCGAGCTCGCACCGGCGCCCTTGATGACATCACCGCTCTGGTGCTGCGACCCGGCCGGCATCCACGAGCCAAACGAACGTTCCATCCACCGGCTCTCCGGAAGCATCTGCGGGGCAGCGGCCTTCGCCTGGCCCCGCCACAGCATCCGCCGGTCCTCGACGGCGTCGGCGCGGACAGGGCGGGCCGTTCCGGTGATGGCCACGGCCGCCGCGCCGGCCGTATCAGTGCCGGGGGCGGCGAGGCCGAATTCGACGGCGCTCCGCAGCTCCTGGAACTGCAGCCAGAACACATCCTCCGGGGCCGCGATTACGGAGGATGCCACCAGCCGACGCCCGAGTTCGAGCAGTGTCCGCCGCAGCAGCGGCCAGGCGAGTCCGACGTCGGCGAGGGCGTCCTCGCGGATCGGCGCCGTGGCCTGGGCCCACCGCAGCAGACGGAAGAACACGGCGCGCCGCCGTGGGCCCAGCCGGGCGGCGGCATCACGGGTCAGTTCTTCCCGGCGCTCGGTCAGGAGCCGTTGGCGCTCATGCGGATCGGTGCCCTGGCCGCGCAGGTAGAACTTCACGGTCTCCAGCAGGGTGGCGGGGTCATCGGCCGGCACCGGGGTGGCGAAGTCCAGGTTGTAGACGGCGTGGCCGTAGAAATCCAGGTGTTCCTGGAACGTGAACCGCCACTCCTGCCACAGGACGTCGTCCACCCCGGCCGGCGGCGCACCGGTGCGCTGGCACTCGGCGAGTTCCGCCGTCGGCCGTTCCAGCAATACCGCTGTGAGCCCGGGGTCGCTGCGTGCCCAGCCGGCAAGGTCGTAGAGCGACTTCTCGGCGCGGATGGGCTCGCTGTCGAAGCCGAGGAGCAGTGCCTGCGCCGGAGGATCCCCGTCCCGCCGGACCAGCCTGTCGTAGAACGCCCGGAAGGACAGCTCGCTGGTGGCGGCGAGCGGAATGATGGACTGCACGGCGGTGTAGTAGACGGTCCCGGCATCCAGCAGCAACTGCACGCCGGCCAGCAACTCTCCGCCGGACAGTTCCAGCAGCGGCTTGGCAGCCCAGCCCTTGACCACCCGCTGGTACTTGGGGTGCGAGTACTCACGCCACCCGGCCACGCCCATATGCGCCTCCCCGCGGAACAGGGCACGGAAGGCCGCCGGCGACTTGGCCATCATCCGCCACAGGCCGGAGTTGCGGTAGTAGTAATAGGCGTAGCCGTTGACGGTGGGCAGCCGGACGTCGCCGTCGCGGACGGCGCTCTTCCCCACCGCGCCGGCCAGGAGGGCCTGCAGCGACCTCGCCACAGAGCCGTCAATGAGGTCGGCGAACAACGGCGTCAGCGGGTCCGGCAACTGCTCCACGATGCTGGCCCGGAAGTACATGCCTTTCGGGTAGGGCAGGGGCCAGGTGTCCGGGATGTCCGCCGCCGGCTCCGGCAGGGCGGTGATGGGACGGGACTGCAGGATGAAGAAAGTACCGTCGGCACGCGCCCACTCGATGTCCTGCGGCACCCTGAAGTGCTCCGCAATCCGCCGGCCATAAGCGGCCAGTTCGGCAGCTGCGGGGTCGTCCAGGACGGGCGCACGACGGCGGGCTGCCGCGACCGGCTGCTCCCGGGTCCCGCCCTCCGCGTACACGGTCATCACGGATTTGTCGGCCGTCTGCCGCGAGAGCACCTTCCCCGTGTCCGCCTCCACCACCAGGTCATCGGTGCTGACGGTCCCGCTGACCACCGATTCGCCGAGCCCCCAGGCGGCGCTGATCACTGCCTGGTCGCGCCGGCCGTTCGCGGGGTTGGCCGTGAACATCACCCCCGCCGCCTCGGCTTCCACCATCTGCTGGACCACGACGGCGAGCCGCACCTGGCCAGGCAACACGCCTTCGCGGGCCCGGTACGCCATGGCGCGCGCCGTCCAGAGCGAGGCCCAGCAGTCGATGACTGCTTTCGTGAGGGCCTCGAAGCCACGGATATTGAGGTAGGTATCCTGCTGCCCGGCGAAGCTGGCCGAGGCCAGGTCCTCCGCGGTGGCTGACGACCGGACCGCCACCGGGATGTCCGCTCCGCCGAGGAGCCCATAGGCGCCGGCAAGCTCGTCCCGCATCCCGCCAGGCAGGGTGCCGCCCGTGAACAGTGCACGGATCCGGTCCGAGGCAGCCGCGTAGTCTCCGGGCGCGGCCTCCGGTGACACCGCGGCCAGGCGCTGGATTTCGTCCTGGAGGCCGTTGGCGTTGACGAATTCGGCGTAGGCAGTTGTGCCCAGCACGAATCCCGGCGGAACCGGCAGCCCGGCCCGGATGAGCCCGGCAAGGCCCACGGCCTTGCCGCCGGCAGCGGCCAGATCGCCGTTTCCCACATCGCTGAGACCGTTGATATATGGCATGACCGCACGTCCTTGCTGCCCGGAGGGGGCGGTGCCGTGAACCTGATCCTCAACATCATGGCACCGCATGGAAGGCCTTGCCACTGTTCCCTCCGGGTCAACAGTCCTGCGCCACAACACAAGGGTTGCGCCCCGCGCTCAACCACACTGAGAGGAGCCCGCCCAGCCGCCCGGCTGGCGTCCTTGCCTACTCGAAGTGGAGTACCCGTGGAAACCTATGATGCGCTTCTGGCCGCCATCTCGCCCGCCCCCGGCACCGGCCGGACCATCCTGGATCCCGCAACCGGCGCGGCCGTGGGTGAGGCTCCCGTGCACGGAGTGGCGGAGCTGGAAGCGGCCATCAGCGTAGCTTCTGCCGCGCAGCCGACGTGGGCTGCGCTGGGCCACGAGGCCCGGTCCGCCGTCCTCCTCAAGGCGGCCGACGCCGTCGAACGCTCAGCCGAAGAGCTCGCCCAGCTGCTCTCCCGCGAGCAGGGCAAGCCCCTCAACGGGCCCAACGCCCGGTTTGAGGTGGGCGCCTGCGCGGCGTGGCTGCGCGCCGCCGCCAGCACTCCCCTGGCTCCTGAAACCGTGGTGGACGACGGCGAAACCCGGGCCGAACTGCACTACCGGCCCATCGGCGTCGTGGGCGCGATCGGGCCGTGGAACTGGCCCATGATGATCACCACCTGGCAGATCGCCCCCGCCCTCCGCATGGGCAACACCGTGGTGGTCAAGCCTTCCGAGTACACGCCGCTTTCGGTCCTGGCGCTGGCCAAGGTGCTCAACGAAGAACTTCCCGAAGGGTTGCTGACCGTGGTGTCCGGCGGCCGGGACGTGGGCGAAGCGCTGGCACTGCACGGGGCGGTAGGCAAGCTCATGTTCACCGGGTCCACTGCCACGGGCAAGGCGATCATCCGGTCGTCGGCGGCGACCGTCAAACGGCTCACGCTCGAGCTCGGCGGCAACGACGCCGGCATCGTCCTGCCCGGCACCGATCCCCTGGCGATCGCGGAGGACCTTTTCTGGGGCGCCTTCATCAACACCGGACAGACCTGCGCGGCGCTCAAGCGGCTCTACGTCCACGACTCCATCTACGACGCCGTCTGCCAGGCCCTCACCGACGTCGCGAAGGCCATGCCGATGGGGAACGGCCTGGATGAAAACAACGTCCTGGGCCCGCTGCAGAACAAGGCGCAGTACGACGTCGTCGCGAACCTCGTGGAGGCGGCCAGGGCTTCCGGAGCGCGCGTCCTCCTCGGCGGGAACCCGGACTCCAGCCAACCCGGCTACTTCTACCCCGCCACACTGGTGGCGGACATCGACAACGGCAACCCGCTGGTGGCCGAGGAACAGTTCGGCCCCGCACTGCCGATCATCCGTTACGGCAGCATCGACGAAGCTGTGGAGATGGCCAACGCCCTCGACGTCGGCCTGGGCGCCTCGGTATGGTCCTCCGACCCCGCGGCTGCACGTGCGGTAGCTGTGCGGCTGGAAGCCGGCACCGTCTGGATCAACCGGCACGGCGCCGTCGATCCGCGGATTCCCTTCGGCGGGGCCAAGCAGTCCGGCTACGGCCTGGAATTCGGCGCCGAAGGCCTCAAGGCCCTGGGCGTACCGCAGGTCATCAACGGCTGAGGTCGCCAACGCCCAAGTCATCAACGGCCCGGCTCACCCCATGGCAGGGGCCACCGATGTGCGGCCGGACAGGTGGCGGCGGGCCCAACGGGCGAGCTTCCTGCCCTTGCCCTGCCACCAGTTGTCCTCGTCCTTACCGCTGTGGAACCGGAAGATAATGGCGGTGAGCACGAACATGCCCATCACCACATCGATCCACGACGACACCACGATGGCCACCAGGACCGTCAGGGCATCGGCGATGACCGCCGGGATGGCCAGGGTCCGGAAGACGGTGCTGGCCACGTAGCGCCGGTGCGACCGCGGAACGGACGTTGCCCGGACCATGTCGAAGCAGACGCACACCACCACGACTGTTTGCCCGATGGCCAGCAGGGTCTGTCCGGGCACCGAAGCGCTGAAGGACGCAACTGCTTCCATTCCCGGGCTCATGGCCGGGCCAAGAAAAGAGAACCAAACATGGAATAACCCCCAGAAACGAATGGAACCACTGCTGCAACAGCAGTGGTTCCATTGAAGGTTTCCTTGGGCGGGGCTGCACGAGTAGTGGGTACTCTATTTTCGCCAAGCGGCCAGGGACCGGGTACTCACCGGCCGGCTGCTGCCGCTACTGCCCGATGGCGCGGGGCCGCCACAGCACCACGGCCTGCGACCGCGGACGGGGGCGCTGGCCGCGGGCCAGGCTCACGACGTCGCCGGCCGCGCCCGCGGCGAAGATGCGGGAGTCGAACGCCTGCGGGCGCCGCCCCAGTTCCTCGGTCAGTTCCAGCACGCGCCGCTGCAGGGCAGACACCTGGTTTTCGAGTTCCAGGATGCGTTTGATCCCTTCGAGGGAGACGCCTTCCTGGGACAACCGCTGCACTTCGCGGAGCATGTTGACGTCCCGCTGCGAGTACCGCCGGGATTTCCCGGGGGCCCGGCTGGGTTTGACGATGCCCAGGCGGTCGTACTGGCGGAGCGTCTGGGGGTGCATGTCAGCCAGCTCAGCCGCCACGGAAATCACGAAGATGGGCTGGTCAGCGTTGATGTCCACGGCACACCTCCTCCGCTACAGCCGGGCCTTGGCGGCCAGGCCCTCTCGGACGTCGGCACCGGCCGTGGCCTCGGCGAAAGCCTTCACGGCGGCCTCGGCCTCCTTGTTCAGGTTCTTGGGAACCGCGACGTCGATGGTCACCAGCAGGTCACCCGTCGCCTTGGAGGTCTTCACGCCTTTGCCCTTCACCCGCAGGGTACGGCCCGACGGCGTGCCGGCCGGAACACGGACCCGCACCTTCTCGCCGTCGATGGTGGGCACCTCGATGTCGCCGCCCAAAGCAGCCTCGGGGAAGGTGACCGGGACATGGATGCGGAGGTTGTCGCCGTCGCGCGTGTAGAACTCGTGCGGCTTAACCGAGACGGCAACCACCAGGTCGCCGTTGCCGGCCTGGCCCGGCTGGCCCTTGCCACGCACGCGGACCTTCTGGCCGTCTTTGATGCCTGCGGGGACGCGCACGTCGATGACTTCGCCATTGGGTTCGCGCAGGCCGATGGTGGTGCCGCGGATGGCACCGGAGAACGAGATGCTGGTGGATGCGGTGCGGTCCGCGCCCTTCTGGGGTGTCCGCTGGAACCCGGGCGAGCCGCCGAAGCCGCCGCCGAACAGGTCCGCGAACTCAGGCGGGATGTTACCGGAGGACGGGTTGAAGCCGCCGGCGTGCCGCCCGGTGTTGCCGGTGAACAGGCCGCCGAACAGGTCCTCGAACCCGCCGTTGCCGCCCGCGGCACCGCCGCCGCCGGGAGCAAACCGGGCACCGCCGCCCATGGCACGGATGGCATCGTACTGCTGGCGCTCATCAGCATCGGAGAGCACCGAGTACGCCTCGGAGACATCCTTGAATTTCTTCTCGGCAGTTGCATCGCCGGAGTTGGTGTCCGGATGGAACTGCCGTGCCAGCTTCCGGTAAGCCTTCTTGATATCGGCATCGGAAGCGTCCTTGGCAACACCAAGGATCTTGTAAAAGTCCTTGTCCACCCAATCCTGGCTAGCCAATGGCGTTTCCTTTCAAAAGTCTCTAACTAATAGCTCTCCGCGGCACAGGGGCCCCGCCCCTACGCTGGGTGGCTGGGATCTGCGATCCCCAGCCACCCAGCTTCGGCAGGCCCGATGCCACTCCCGGGCCCCTGTACCGCTGCGAGCTTCGTGGTTACCTCACCTTAGGCGAGATGACCGCTGGCGCGGAGGCCGGATATGGGGCGGCGGTGTGGAGGGCACCGCGAAGCGGGCACCGCCCCATATCCGGCGTAGCGCCTGGTGACCGTCAGGCAGGTACTGCGACGATGACCTGCGCTGCGCGGAGCACGCGGTCGCCTGATTTGTAGCCGGAGCGGAGCACCTGGCTGACGGTGTCAACCTCGATGTCTTCGCCGGGCTGCTGGATCAGGGCCTCGTGGACCGTGGGGTCGAACTCCACGCCCGTTTCGTCGATGCGGACCAGGCCGTAGGTCTTCAGCGCGTTCTCCAGCTTGGCGGCGATCGCTGCGAAGGGGCCATCGGTGAGGTCGCCGTGCTGCCGTGCGGCGTCGACGTCGTCCAGCACCGGGAGCAGGGAGTTCAGGACGCCGATGACGGCCATTTCCCCTGCCACGGCGCGGTCGCGTTCCACGCGCTTGCGGTAGTTGACGTACTCGGCCTGCAGGCGCAGGAGGTCGTTCTTCAGCTCGGCTGCCTCAGCGTTGGCGGACCCTGCGGGGACCCCCTGGGCCACGGATTCCCCTGCGGGCACCTCGACGCCGTTGAGGATCTCCTCGGCCTGGGCCAGTGCGTCGCCGTCGGAATCCTGTGCGGAACCGGCATGCTCGCCTTCAGGGTGCCGGGCCTGGCCGGTCACCGGGTCAACCTTGCGGTTGTCCCGGATAACCGGTTCCTGGCTGTTGCCCTTACCCTCGTGGTTCGCGGATGCAGAGTGCTCTTCCTCGTTACCGTGATGGGGCATGGCTTACTTCTTCGCTTCGTCTTCGTCGATGATCTCGGCGTCGACGATGTCTTCGTCGGCCTTGGAGCCGTCGCCCGCTGCTGCGCCTTCGGCACCCGCGGCACCGGTGGCACCGTCCGGCGAACCGGCCTGGGAGTAGATGGCTTCGCCGAGCTTCGTCTGGGAAGCCTGCAGCTTCTCGAACGCGGTCTTGACCTCGGCGTCGTCGGTGCCTTCGAGTGCCTTCTTGAGGGCGTCCACGTCGGCCTGGACCTCGGTCTTGACCTCTTCGGGCAGCTTGTCGGCGTTGTCGGCGATCAGCTTGTCCACGGAGTAGGCGAGCTGCTCTGCGGAGTTGCGGGTGTCCGTTGCCTCACGGCGGGCCTTGTCCTCGGCTGCGTGCTCCTCGGCGTCCTTGACCATGCGGTCGATGTCTTCCTTGGAGAGCGCGGTGCCGCCGGTGATGGTCATGGACTGTTCCTTGCCCGTGCCCTTGTCCTTGGCGGAGACGTGGACGATGCCGTTGGCGTCGATGTCGAACGTGACCTCAACCTGCGGGACGCCGCGCGGTGCCGGAGCGATGCCGGTCAGCTCGAACGTGCCCAGCGGCTTGTTGTCGCGGGTGAATTCGCGTTCGCCCTGGAAGACCTGGATGGCCACCGACGGCTGGTTGTCGTCAGCAGTGGTGAAGGTCTCGGACCGCTTGGTGGGGATGGCGGTATTGCGCTCGATCAGGTGCGTCATGACGCCGCCCTTGGTTTCGATGCCGAGGGACAGCGGGGTGACGTCGATCAGGAGGACGTCCTTGCGCTCACCCTTCAGCACGCCGGCCTGGAGTGCGGCACCAACGGCCACAACCTCGTCCGGGTTCACGCCCTTGTTCGGTTCCTTGCCACCGGCGAGTTCCTTGACCAGTTCGGAGACGGCGGGCATACGCGTGGAGCCGCCCACCAGCACGATGTGGTTGATGTCGGAGAGCTTGATGCCTGCTTCCTTGATCACGTCGTGGAACGGCTTCTTGGTGCGCTCGAGCAGGTCCTTGGTGAGGTCCTGGAACTTGGCGCGGGTTAGCTGCTCGTCGAGGTGGACCGGGCCGTCGGGGGTGACGGACAGGTACTGGAGGGAGACGTTGGTGCTGGAGGAGGAGGAGAGTTCCTTCTTGGCCTGCTCAGCGGCTTCGCGGAGGCGCTGCAGGGCAATCTTGTCCTTGGACAGGTCGATGCCCTTGACCTTGAGCTGGTTCAGCAGGTAGTCAACAACGCGCTGGTCCCAGTCGTCGCCGCCGAGGCGGTTGTCACCGGCGGTGGCGCGGACCTGGATGGTGGAGAAGTTGTCTTCGTCCTTGCCAACTTCCAGCAGGGAGACGTCGAAGGTACCGCCACCGAGGTCGAAGACCAGGATGAGTTCGTCTTCCTTGCCCTTGTCCAGGCCGTAGGCGAGTGCTGCGGCGGTGGGCTCGTTGACGATGCGCAGGACGTTCAGGCCCGCGATTTCGCCGGCTTCCTTGGTGGCCTGGCGCTCGGCGTCGTTGAAGTAGGCCGGAACGGTGATGACGGCGTCGGTGACCTTTTCACCCAGGTAGGACTCGGCGTCGTTCTTCAGCTTCATCAGCGTGCGCGCGGAGATTTCCTGCGCGGTGTACTTCTTGCCATCGATGTCCACCTTCCAGTCAGTGCCCATGTGGCGCTTGACGGAGGCGATGGTGCGGTCGATGTTGTTGACGGCCTGGCGCTTGGCGATTTCGCCAACCAGGACTTCGCCGGACTTGGAGAATGCAACCACCGACGGCGTGGTGCGGCCACCCTCGGCGTTGGCAATAACGGTGGGCTCGCCACCTTCGAGAACGGAGACGACGGAGTTGGTGGTTCCGAGGTCGATACCTACTGCACGTGACATGTGTTGCTTCCTTCTTTCCTTGGAAACTGGTTGGCGCCCGCATGATTGAGCGTTCTGCACTCAACTTTACTCAGGGCCCACATGATGTCAACTGAAGTTGAGCGCACTCCACTCAACCCTGATCCTTTATGGATACAGATCACGACGACGGCAATCACCCCAGGCCTGCAACGGCGGGGAATTCAGGGGCACTGAAGCCCGGTTCTGCTCTGGGAGAACGGGCACCAACGGCCCGGCGGCGCTACTGCGCCGGTGCGTCGAGGACCGCGGGGAGCAATCCCGGGAAGCGGGCCTCCAGGTCCTCGGACCGGAGGGTCAGGCGGCGGCCCCGGCCGTTGGCCTCGTTGCGGATGACCCCGGCCTCCCGCAGGACCTTCATGAGGTGCGATTTGGTGGACTTCGGCATGTCCGGGACCCTGAGCGAGCAATCAGCCATGTCGAGGGGGCCGGAGCGGAGCTGGCGCACGATATCCAGCCGCTCAGGATCGCTCAATGCGAAGAGCACGCTGGGCAGATCGAGATCCGCGCGGGTGGGGTGGGGGAGGTTCGCCGGCGTAGCCACGGTTCGATATTAGTTGAACCATCGGGGTTGGTGCCAGTAGGCTGTTGATTCGACATTTTTCGAACCAACCCCAAAACCCAGAAGGTGGCACGTTGTGACGCACTCCCCCGCAGCCCTGCCCCGTGAAGCACGCCGGCGGCTGGGCTTTGTCCTCGTCGCTGCTGCCACGGCAGCAATGATGGCCGGCGCCAGCGCCCCATCCCCCTTCTACCCCACCCTGCAGGAGCAGTTGCATCTGCTGCCGGTGGCCACCACGGGGATCTTTGCCGTCTACGCCGTCGCACTGCTGGCGGCACTGCTGGTGTTCGGATCCCTTTCGGACCACCTGGGACGCAGGCCCGTCATCAGCGGCGCTTTCATCCTGCTCGCCGGCAGCGTCACGGCATTCCTCCTTGCGGACTCGCTGGCAATGCTCCTGGTGGCACGCGTCCTGCAGGGCATCGCCAGCGGCCTCCTGCTGACCACGCTTTCCGCGGCCATTGCGGATCTCGAAGCTGAGGACGACCCCGGCTCGAGCGCGGCCTGGAACACGGTGGCGCCACTGGGCGGCCTGGCGCTGGGAGCCCTGGCGTCCGGGCTGCTGCTGGATCTGATGGCAGAGCCGCGCACCCTGGTGTTCGTCTCGCTGTCGGTCATCTACATCGCCTTTGCCGCACTGGTGTGGGCCGCACCGGAAACCTCGCCCCGCGCGCCTGGCCTGGCAGCATCGCTGAAGCCGCATCTGACCCTGCCGGCGGCAGCCCGCAGCGGATTCGTCAGCGGCGCCCCGGCCGTGTTTGCCGGCTGGGCGACGGGCGGGCTGTACCTCTCGCTCGGCGCTGCGATCGTCCACACAACGTTCGGCATCCAGGAACACCTGTGGCAAGGCATGGTGATCACCATCCTGGCCGGCGTCGGAGCCGCAGCGGCCGCCGTTCTGCACCGGTTCGGCGCCCGCACCATCACCATCTTCGGAACCACGGCCCTCGCGCTGGGGACCGCCCTGTCACTCCTGGCCATAGGGCTTGGCTCATTCGGCCTGTTCCTGGCAGCCGTAGTGGTGGCCGGGGCCGGATTCGGCACGGCCTTCATGGGCGTCATCCGGTCCATCAGCCCCCTGGTTGAGGACCACGAGCGCGCCGGCACCTTCGCGTCACTCTTTGTAGTGGCCTACACGGCCTTTGGTATTCCGGCCGTGCTGGCAGGCCTGCTGGCACCTGTCCTGTCACTCCCGGTTACCACCTACGCCTACGGCGGCCTGGTAACGGTGCTGGCCACTGTGGCAGCGATCAGCCGGGCCCGCAGCAAGGACGCCGGGCAGTCCGGCAAAGCGGCGGACGGCACCGACGGCGATGCCCCGGACCAGACAGAGCGCATCGGGGCCGGAGCGGCTTCGGACGCCGGGCACTAGGCCCGGCGGGCACAACGACGGCGGCCAGCCGGCCCGGCTGGCCGCCGTCATGGCCGGATCAGCCGGCAGCGACGCCTACCGGTCGGACTCCGGACGCCCGTGCAGCGGCCCGCGCCCGTCCTCCGTGGACTGGACCTGTCCGTCGGTCAGCCCTTCCCGAAGCGCCTTCTCCCCGCGTTCACTCCCGCTGGTTCCGGCGTCGCCGTAGTCGCCGTCGGGATACTGGCCGTCCTCAAGGTTTTCCGAGGGAACCTCGACCGCGCCGGCCTCACCGTAGTCGCCGTCCATGTACTGCCCGCCCTCGCCCTCTATGCCGGGGGCAGCCTTGCCTTTTTGGGGTTGCTCGTCAGCGCGGTTTTCACTCATGCGTCATCTCTCCTTCGAGTTCCGCGTCCAAGCGGGCGCATGGGCAGTTTATCGGGCCACGGAGCCCGCCAACAGGGTGCGGAACCCAACCTTTCCGGCACCCCAGCCGGTCAGCCCGGCCACCGGATACGGCTGCTGCCGCCACCGTGGAGCGGTGGCGGCAGCAGGGCCGAACGGATAGGTGGCCGGCGGTGCGCCGGCCGTCAGCGGCTGGAGACCTGCTCGAAAGGTTCGACGCCGGGCTCCCGCGGCTTCTCCGCAGCGCCGCCGCCGGCCCGGGCGAGCTTGCCGGGCCACCAGATCTTCGGGCCGAGGTCGTAGGCCAGGGCCGGCACCAGCAGCGAGCGCACCAGCACGGTATCCAGCAGCACGCCGAAGGCCACAATGAAGGCCAGCTGCACCAGGAACATGATGGGGATGACGCCCAGGGCAGCAAAGGTTGCAGCCAGGACCACGCCGGCTGAGGTGATGACGCCGCCGGTGACGCCGAGGCCGCGCAGGATGCCGGGCCGTGTTCCGTGCTTGATGGATTCTTCCCGGACGCGGCTCATCAGGAAGATGTTGTAGTCCACGCCCAGGGCCACCAGGAAGACGAACCCGAACAGCGGGACGGTGGCATCTGCGCCCGGGAAGCCCAGGAGGTTGTTGAACACCAGCGCGGAGACACCCATGGCGGCGGCGTAGGACAGCACCACGGAGAGCACCAGCAGGACCGGCGCCACGATGGAGCGCAGCAGCAGCATCAGGATGAAGAGGATGACCACCAGGACCACGGGGATGATGATCACCAGGTCACGCTGGGCGGTGGTGTTGGTGTCCAGCGCGGTGGCAGTGACGCCACCCACCAGGGCGCCGGAGTCAACGGCCTTCACGTCAGTCCGGAGCGCCTTGACGGCTTCTTCTGCCTCGAGGGAGTCCGCTGCCGAGTTCAGGGTGGCGTTGATGAGGACCTTGCCCTCGCGGACGTCCGGCTCGCTGGGCGCGCCGGGGGCTCCGGTGATGGGCACACTGCCCTGGGCCAGCAGGTAAGCGTCGCCCACGCCGTCGGCCGCCTTGACCGTATCCAGGACTTCCTGCGCCTTGGCCTGGTCCGCAACCACGACGGCGGGGCTGCCGCTGCCGGCGTCGAAGTGGCGCGCCAGCGCATCCTGGCCGTCCACGGCATTGGAGGCGGTGAGGATCACGTCGGTCTGGGGCACCCCGTTGGCCTTCAGCTGCAGGACGCCTGCCGAGGCAACCACCAGGAGCAGGACGGAGCCGATCCAGATGGTCCGCGGGCGGCGGGACACCAGTGAACCGGTGGCGCGCCACAGCCCCTTCTGGCCCTCGAGCCCGGTAACCAGCTCGGGCTCGCGCTCGTCGGCGGGCACCAGCTTGGGCCGGAAGGGCCAGAACGCTGCACGGCCCAGCAGGGCCATGAGGGCGGGCAGGAGGGTCAGCGCGGCAAACAGCGAGCAGAGGATGCCCGCCGCGGCCACCGGACCCAGGGCCTTGTTGGAGTTGAGGTCGGAGAACAGCAGGCACAGCAGCGCGATGATTACCGTGGCGCCGGAGGCCAGGATGGGCTCGAAGGATGCCTTCCACGCAGTGATCACCGCCGACGTCCGGTTGATGGTGTGGGTGAGCGCCTCACGGAAGCGCGCCACGAACAGCAGGGCATAGTCCGTTGCTGCGCCGATCACCAGGATGGACAGGATGCCCTGGCTTTGGCCGTTCAGCTGGATCCAGCCGGCTTTGGCCATGCCGAACACCAGCAGGATGGCTGCGCAAAGGGCGAACACGGATGTCAGCAGGACCATGATGGGCAGCAGCAGGGACCGGTAAACGATCAGCAGGATCACGAACACGGCAGACAGCGCCACCAGCAGGAGGATGCCGTCAATCCCGCCGAACGCCGCTGTCAGGTCTGCTGCCAGTCCCGCAGGACCGGTGACGTAGGTCTGCATTCCCTCGGGCGCCGCCTCCGCCACGGTGTCCCGCAACTCCTTGACGGCCTCCTTGACCTCCACCGAGCCGCCGATCGGGGCGATGAACTGCACGGCCTTGCCATCCGCGGACGGAATGGGGCCGATCACCGCGCTGCCCAATTTCAGTTCTTCCAGGGTTGTCCGGAGCCCGGCCACTTCACCGAGCTGGGCGGGAGTGAAGGCCTCGGCGTTCTCGATGACGATTACTCCGGGAACCTCGTCCGAGTCACGGAATTTCGCCTGCCAGTCCTGGGCCTCCGTGGCCTCGGCACTGGCCGGCAGGAACGACGCCTGGTCGTTGGAGGAGACCTCCTCCAACCGGCCGAAGGTGGGGCCGCCGATGCCGGCAAGGCCGAGCCAGGTCAGCACCAGAATGACGGGGATGAGCCAGCGGAGCCAGAACGGGACGCGTTCCTTGGCTGCAGTCTGATGTTTCATGATGCCTTCCATGCGGATGGTCCACGCGGGACAAAGCGGAGTAGGATTGATTCCACCTTAGACTATCTCCATGATAGAGATAAGTGCCAGTCGAGCTTTTTAGTTGGCGAGGTCCGCTGCTGGCCCCGGGCCATTGCCACGCAATACCAAGTCAGCTGCAGTAATATCCTCAGGGCCAGTGCGCGCAGACGGACGGCCCCGCGAACTCCAGGAGGTGACGATGAACGGCAGCAACCCGGGCAACACCGGCCCGGCCGCGCCTGAAACACCTCGCGCCGGCGGACCCCACCCCCTGGTCCGGCTGCTGCAGGACTTCACGCTGGAGGCCAACCGCTACGTGGACGCCGCCGGCGGCCGCAAGGACATGCACCGGACGGATCTGAACGCCCTGGCCGTCATCATGCGCCACACCGCGAAGGGCAACGTGGTCACGCCCGGGCTCCTCCGCAAGGAACTGAACCTGAGCTCACCGGCCACCACGGCCCTGATCGACAGGCTGGACAACTCGGGCCACGTGGTCCGCGAGCGCCACAGCTCGGACCGCCGCCAGGTCCAGCTGAAGATGACCCCCAAGGCCTTCACCGAGGGCGGTGCCATCTTTGCGCCACTTTCACGGCACATGGGAAAGGCCATGGCGGAGTTCACTGACGCTGAGCTGGACACCGTTTCGCGCTTCATGGCCGCCATGGTGGACGCCACGATCGCCGCCCGCGAGGATTCCCCTGAGCCCTCCGGCCACCCCGCCACGTAGCAGACACTCCCGTTTTTGACGGCTCTAACGGCAGTCCCTGCCGCCTGGTTGGGAGTAGCGTTTGTCCATGAGCGACCAGCAGCCTGAAGACGACGTCTACACGCACGGCCACCATGAGTCCGTGGTCCGGGCCCATGCCGCCAGGACCGCCGAGAATTCAGCGGCGTTCGTCCTGCCGCACCTCACCCGGGGAACGAACGTGCTCGACGTCGGATGCGGGCCGGGCAGCATCACGTGCGACTTTGCCGCCGTGGTAAGCCCGGGCAAGGTCACCGGCCTGGACCGCTCACCGGACATCATCGCCCAGGCCCAGGCGCTCGCCGTCGAACGCGAAGTGCCCAACGTGGAATTCGTGGCCGGCAACATCTACGATCTCGACTTCGCGGACGGTACGTTCGACGTGGTCCACGCCCACCAGGTGCTGCAGCACCTGACCGACCCCGTCGAGGCGCTGCGGGAAATGCGCCGGGTGGCCAAGCCGGGCGGCATCGTTGCAGTGCGGGACGCCGACTTCCACGGGATGAGCTGGTACCCCGCCATCCCCGAGCTGGACGAATGGATGGACCTCTACCAGCTCATCGCGCGGCGGAACGGGGCCGAGCCCGACGCCGGGCGGCGCCTGGTCAGCTGGGCCCAGTCCGCGGGCTTTCACGACGTCGCCCCCACCAGCAGCAACTGGCTCTATGCCACGGGCCAGCAGCGCCGCTGGCAGGCCCGCGTCTGGGGTGAACGGGTACTTCATTCGGCGTTCGCGGAGCAGGCCCTGGAGTACGGTTTCGCCAACCCGGCGGACCTGGCACGGATCTCGGCCGGCTGGCACCGCTGGGGTTCCACTGACGACGGCTGGTTCCTGATTCCGAACGGGGAGGTCATCGCCCGCGCATAGGTTGGGCCGGCTTTCCGAACTGCTGAACCTCGTGGAACGCGGCGAGGTCGTGGTCATCGCGAAAGCCGAACGCCCAGCAGGCCTTCGAACCGGTGGCCACACTGTGGTGACGGGCCGGCCGGCCGGCCCGCGTAAGATTGGTTAGTGCAATTTTCCCTGTGGCTGGCCCTTGCAGGCGCCGGCGCCCTCATCAGTTTCACGCCCGGCGCCGGGGCCATCAACACCATGAGCAATTCCCTGAACGCCGGGTTCCGCCGTTCCATCTGGGGAATCCTTGGCCAGCAGGCAGCGCTCATTGTCCATGTGCTCATTGTGGCGCTGGGCGTGGGTGTCCTGGTTTCCGGCTCACCGCTGGCCTTCAACATCATCCGGTACGCCGGGGCCGCCTACTTGGTCTACCTGGGCATCCGGCAGTTCCTCAGCAAGCCCGCCGTCCAGGAGGAGCAGGCGGCCGCGCCCACGTTCGAACCCGCCGCGTCCATCTTCCGCCGGGGTTTCTGGGTCAACCTCCTGAACCCCAAAGCGATTGTCTTCTTCCTGGCCTTCACCCCGCAGTTCATCCGGCCCGAAGAATCGCTGATTACCCAGTACGCCATCCTGACTGCCACCATCGTGGCCATCGACATCCTGGTCATGTGGTTCTTCTTCGCCGCGGCCGCGCGGTCCTTCCAGCGCTTCACGCAGACCGAACGGGGTCAACTGGTCCTCAGCAAGGTGTTCGGAGTGCTGTTCGTCGGCGTCGGAATCCTGCTGGCTTTCATCCACTGACCGGCAAGTTCGGCCGCGGACAGGCAGCCGCCCGGAGGTGCCGGGGCGCTGAACCCTATTCATTACCCATTTCCAGCAGCCGTCATGCATCTTTACAAATCCGTCAAATATTGTGAATCGCCGCTGGCCAACGGTGGCCATAAAGCGCATGCTTAGACACATGAACTCAACGTCGAGCCCATACCGCGTCATTGCCGTTTGCACGGGCAATATCTGCCGCTCCCCCATGGCTGAACTCATGCTCCGGGCGGCACTGGAACGCGAGGGGCTGGACAACCTGGTGATGGTGGACTCTGCCGGCACCACCGGGTACGAGGCGGGGCGGCCCATCGATCCACGTGCCGCCCGCCGGCTGGCCATCACGCAACTCACGACGGACTTCCATGTGGCCAGGGAGTGGGACCACGGCTGGTTCCGCGACCGGGACCTGATCCTCGCGCTGGACATCGACCACTACGCGTGGCTGAGCCAGGCAGCTCCGGACAGGGAGTCGCTGGAGAAGATCCGGATGCTCCGCAGCTTCGACCCCGCCATGACCGGCCGGGACCTCCTGGACCAGGGCATCGAGGATCCCTGGTACGGCGGCCACGCCGATTTTGACGCCGTCTGGCATCAGATCCACACCGCAATGCCCGGCCTCGTCGACCACATCCGGGCAGCGGTTGCAAGCAATGCACGCCTGGCGCGGCAGGCGCACTGAAAACGGTACGCTCTACTCCATGAGCCCAGCCCCCGTCATCATCGCCATTGACGGACGCTCGGGTGCAGGCAAGACCACCCTCGCCGTGGAACTGGCCGCGCGGCTGCGCGCCCGCCACAAGGTGTCGCTGTTCCACCTCGAGGACATCTACCCCGGCTGGAACGGCCTGGCCGCCGGCATCGAACGCTACGTCCGCACCGTCCTTGAACCGCTCAGCCGCGGTGAGGCCGCCACCTGGACCAGCTGGGACTGGGAAAAGCATTACGACGGCGATCCCCGGGTCACGCTTCCCGCCGAGATTGTCATCGTGGAGGGTGTCGGTGCCGCGGCGGCCGCCGCGCGGCCCTTCCTGGGAGCGGTCATCTGGGCGGACTCACCGGAGGAAGTCCGCCGCACCCGCGCGCTGAAGCGGGACGGCGAAACCTATGAACCGTACTGGGACCAGTGGGCCGCCCAGGAGTCCGAGTGGCTGGCCGGGGACGATGTTGCCGCCGAGGCGGACCTGCACATCCGGAACGTGGCCGATGGCAGCGCGCCGGAGGACGTGCTGCAGCTGCTGCCGTATCTCCCGGTGCTGGCCCAGGTCCTCGCCCCCGAACTGTCTGCCCGCCGTGGCCTGACCCTCCGTGCGGAACGGCTCGACGCGCGCCCGCAGGCCGCCGAACTGTTCCGTGCCCTGTACGGCTCGTCCGCCAACGCGGTCTGGCTTGACTCGTCCAATGCCGGAGCATCGCTCAATACAGTGCCGGCGGCGGGCGGGGACCCCGCCGATCCAACTGTCCGTACGGCCGCCGAACGCAGCCGCTTCAGTATTTTGGCGGACGACGGCGGCACGTTCGGCCAGTCCGTCACGCACCGGTCCGGGGCCAGCCACATCAGCGCCGGTTCCGTGACCGCCACCGTGGACGGCCCGTTTTTCCGGTGGCTGGACACCGTGTGGGGCCGCCGGGCGGTCCGCGCACCGGAAGGCTACCCCGGAGAGTTCACCCTGGGGTGGCTGGGCTACCTGGGCTACGAGCTGAAACGGGAAACCGGCGGCACCGATGTTTCCGCGGCCACGCCGGACGCTGCGCTGATCTTCGCCGGACGGGCAGTTGTCCTGGACCATGCGGAAGGCACGGCCTGGCTCCTGGCACTGGACGCCCCGGACGCCTCCGAATGGCTGGACACCGCACGGGCGGCCGTGCAGGCCGCAGCAGCTGCACCCACCGGATCGGGCAGCCAGGACGCCGCGGAACTGGGCGGCGCTGCCGTTGTTGGCGGCAGCACCGGCGTCGGCAACTCCCCTGCGCCTGCGTTCGCGAGCCGGGATACCGGCACCGCCTACCGGGCCAAAATTATTGAGGCGCAGCGCGAAATTTCCGAGGGCAACACCTACGAAGTCTGCCTGACCACCACCCTCGCGGCCCGGGTTCCGGCCGGTTCCCTGGACCCGTGGAACACCTACCTGGCCCTGCGCCGCCGGAACCCGGCACCCTTCGCCAGCTACCTGGCGTTCGATGGGCTGGCGGTCGCCAGCACGTCGCCGGAACGGTTCCTGCGGATAGCGGCCGACGGCGGCATGCGAGCCGAGCCCATCAAGGGCACCCGCCGCCGGGCTGCCGACGCCGCTGAGGATGCCGCCCTCCGCACGGAGCTTGCCACATCGCTGAAGGACCGGGCCGAGAACATCATGATCGTGGACCTGCTGCGGAACGACCTCAGCCATTTCGCGGTCCCCGGCTCCGTGACGGTGAGCCGGCTGTGCGCGATCGAAAGCTATGCCACCGTGCACCAAATGGTGAGCACCATCGACGCCACCCTGCCGCCGGGTTCCCCGCGGGCGGAAGCCGTGGCGGCCTGCTTTCCTGCCGGTTCGATGACCGGTGCGCCGAAGATCAGCACCATGGCCATCCTCGACCGGCTGGAAGCCGGCCCCCGGGGCATCTATTCGGGGGCCATCGGATATTTCTCGCTGAACGGTGCCACGGACCTGGCTGTCGCCATCAGGACCCTGGTGATCAGCGCGGACGGCGACGGTACGGCGGAACTGACCCTCGGCGTCGGCGGCGCCATCACGTCCGACTCCGTACCTGACGAGGAATACGACGAAATCCGCACCAAGGCCTACGGGGTGCTCTCAACCCTCGGCGCGGAATTCCCCAACCCCTAAGGCACCGGGCGGAGCTGGCTGGCCGGCTTTATTGGACGGTTGCCGTCAGCCTCGCCACGTTGTCCACATAGCGTGCAGCGAGCGGCCGGTTCAGCCAGTCCGACAGCCGCAGCTCATGGGAGATGTCCCGGTACGTGTTCTCCACCGCGCGCATCTTGGTCACGATGTCCGCGCCGAGCAGCATGACGGACACCTCAAGGTTCAGCGAAAACGAGCGCATGTCCATGTTGCTCGAGCCCAGGACTGCCACCTCGTCGTCGATGGTGAAGTGCTTGGCGTGCAGCACGAACGGCGCCTTGTACAGGAAGATCCGCACACCGGCCTCGAGCAGCGCCTCGTAGTAGGACTGCTGCGCGTGGTGGACCAGGAACTGGTCGCCCTTTTCGGAAACGAACAGTTCAACGTCCACGCCGCGCTGGGCTGCCGTGGTGATGGCGTACAGCAGGGAATCATCCGGGACGAAGTACGGGCTGCAGATGGAAATCCGGTGCTGCGCCGAGTAGATCAGGGTGTTGAACAGCCGCAAGTTGTTCTCCGTGATGAATCCCGGGCCGCTGGGCACCACCTGGGCGGTGACGTGCCCCGGCGCCGTGTCCACCGGAAGCTGCAGCTGGTGCTCAAGCGATTCATCGGTTTCGCTGAGCCAGTCGGTGGCGAAGACGACGTTGAGGGTGGTCACGATCGGTCCGCGGAGGCAGGCCATCAGCTCAACCCATTCGCGGCCGGCCTTGCGGTGGCGGGGGTTGTTGTAGGAGGGCTCAATGAGGTTCTGCGAACCGGTGAAGGCCAACTCACCATCCACCACCATGATCTTGCGGTGGTTCCGGAGGTCCGGCCTGCGCCATTGTCCGTGGATGGGTAGCAGGGGCAGCATGCGCTTCCACTGGATCTTGCCGGCTTTGAGTCGCTTGAGGAGGTTCTTGTAGCCCTTGACCCGCAGGGTGCCGATGTGGTCAAAAAGCACGCGCACCTCGACGCCGCGTTCGGCGGCTTCCTCGAGGGCAGTCAGGAGGTCATCGGTGATGTGGTCGGTGCTCATGATGTAGAACTCGGCGTTGACGAACTTCTTCGCCTTCCGCACCGCATCGGTCATGGCAAAGATCGAGTCCGGGTAACCGGGGATGAGGTCCACCGTGTTGCCGTCCACCATGGGCAGCGAACCTAGCCGGCGGTTCAGTTCCCCGGCCGATTTCACCCACTCGGGGCCCTGGTAGTCGCTCTCCGCGTCCGAGAGGGCCGTGATGCCCGCCTGCACCCTTTCGTTGACCTGCTGCTGCTGCTCGCGGCGCCGGCTGGACAGCCGGAAGTTGCCGAAGAGCAGGAAGAGGACGATGCCCACGAAGGGCACGAAGAAGATGCCCAGCAGCCAGGCCATGGCCGTAGTGGGGCGTCTGTTGCCGGGGATGATCCCCAGGGCCAGGATCCTGATGGCGAGGTCTGCCACGCCAAGGATCACCACGACCCACATCGGCGCGGTGCCGGCAAGCGAAAATGGCCACAACACGAGTTAACCCCCGGAAGACGGGCTCCCGGGGGACCGTTTCCGCCCGGGGCACTCCGCCCAGCTTATCCGCGTGGCGCCGCACTAAGCTGGAGCCATGACCTCTCCCGCTCCCGTGGTACTCGTTTTCCTTGATCCTGCCTTCCCCGATGGCCGGCTGGCCGACGCCTCTCAGCCCCAGCTGATGGTCACGGACCAGGGGGCAACCCGGGGCGACGGCATCTTCGAGACGATGCTTGCCGTGCGCGGATCGGTCCGGAAGATGCAAGCCCACCTGGACCGCCTGGGCGGCTCAGCCGAGGCGCTGGACCTCAGCATTCCGGGACAGGATGAGTGGCGGCGCGCCATCGCTGCCGGCATTGCCGAGCACCACGCGCAGTACCCGGCCGCCACTCCCGGCGACGACGAACTGGTGGTCAAGCTGGTGGTCACCCGCGGCGTTGAAGGCGCGGCCTCCCCCACGGCCTGGGTGCAGGTCTCCCCGGCGCCCGCCGCCGGCCGCCGCCAGCGCGAAACGGGCATCGATGTCCTCTTCCTTGACCGCGGCTACGACAGCGACGTTGCCGAGCGCGCACCGTGGCTGCTCCTGGGTGCCAAGACGCTCTCCTACGCCGTCAACATGGCCGCGCTCCGCCATGCCCGCAAGCAGGGCGCCGATGACGTCATCTTCCTGTCCTCCGATGGCCGCGTGCTGGAAGGACCCACGTCCACGGTGCTGCTGGCCCATGTGGAAAAGTCCGGCGACGGCACCGTCCTCAAGCGCCTCATCACCCCGCAGCTGGACAGCGGCATCCTCCCCGGAACATCCCAGGGCGCCCTGTTCACCGCAGCAAAGGCAGCGGGCTGGGAACTGGGCTACGGGCCCCTGGAACCGCAGGACCTGCTGGATGCCGACGCGGTCTGGCTGATCTCCAGTGTCCGCCTGCTCGCCCCCGTCAACACGATCGACGGCAAGCAGATCGGCACACCGTCCCTCCAGAAGGAACTGACAGCCGAACTCACCGAGCTTTACGCGGGAATCCAATAGCGCTGAAACAAGGGGTGAAGTCCCTTTTCCGTATTCCGCTTCGCCCGTAAGGTGTGGACCATGGACTCGCTCAAGCTGCCAATCGAAAACCTTTCCTTTGACGACTGCTGGGATCTTCTTTCAGGCGACACGCTGGGCAGGCTGGCCATCGTCGTCGACGGCCACCCTGAGGTCTTCCCCGTCAATTTCGTTGTCCACCGCCGGAGTATCGCGTTCCGCACGGCGGCCGGTTCCAAGCTGTGGGGCGCCATGATGGAACGCCCGGCGGCCCTGGAAATCGACGGCTACGACCCCGCCACGGAGCTTGCGTGGAGCGTGGTGGTACGCG
Source organism: Pseudarthrobacter sp. NPDC059871 (assembly GCF_042731175.1). Classification (NCBI taxonomy): domain Bacteria; kingdom Bacillati; phylum Actinomycetota; class Actinomycetes; order Micrococcales; family Micrococcaceae; genus Pseudarthrobacter; species Pseudarthrobacter sp. NPDC059871. The sequence goes on along the minus strand of NZ_JBHWJV010000005.1, from coordinate 83,788 downwards.
GCGATACCCAGGTCATTGAGGACCAGGCGGAAATGGATGCCGTGGACGGCCTGGGGCTGGAGCCCTGGCAGCCGGGTGAAAAATCAAATTACATCAGGCTCAACGCCAAGGCCCTGACGGGCCGCCGGTTCAAGGTGAACCGGCCGGACATCTGGAACACCCGGCTGCAGGACCGCAGGCGCGCTGCATTCGAGTAGCCGGCAACGGTGCCGCTAGGAGCGGTTTGCCGTCAGGGAAAGCTGCTTTTCCAGCCCCGAGAGCAAGATGGTGATGCCCTGGTCGAGTTCCTCGGAACCGTCATAGTCCGCCAGGGCCGGCGCCAACGCCCGGAGCCGGGGAAATTCCTTCGCAGGCAGCCGATGCAGGCCCAGCCGGAGCAATGCCTCATTCTCGTCCGGGTCAACGATGTACTCCTGCAGCTCGTTGAGGAGATGGCCGTAAAGGAAACCGTAGTAGGCCCGGTAGACGTGGAGTGCGTCGGAGGGTCCGAAGCCCGCAGTAATCAGCAGGGAGAGGATTTGCTCGAGCGGCCGGAGGGTGCCCAGGGGGCGCATTCCCAGCGGCGTGGACAGCGGCCTCGTGACAAGCAGGGGCACCACGTTCGGGTGCTGGAGTGCCAGCAGCCGAAGGTTGTGGGCAATCGTGCGGAGTTGTTCCTTCCAGTCAGGGTCCTCTGGATGGATTGAAAGATCATCCAGTACCAGCTCCGCCACACCGTCAAGCAGAGCCGCACGGTTTTCTGCGTACCGGTACAGGCTCATGGGGTCGCGCCCCAGTTCCTGCCCGAGCCTGCGCATGGTGAGCGCTTCGACGCCGTCGGAATCGACTAGCTCAAGGGCCTTGGACAGCACCAGCTCCCGGCTTAGGCGCGGTTTAGACCGTGCCCCCGCGTCAGGCCTGCGGTTCACTGGGGAAGCCATGTGTACGTCCTTGCGTTGAGATCGCCCGAACCTGGCGGCTGCCGCACCGTTGTTGAGGGGCATTGCTTGTTATGTAGTCTACGGGTAAAGTCTACATTGTAGACGAAGGCATCGACCCGGCTGAGAAACTTCTATTTTCCACAGGGGCCCAGTCACACTCCATCGCCCCGTGCAGGGCGTGGGAGGCCCGCCGCTATAGCCGAATGGCGACACCATGCACTTAGCGAAGGGAAGCCGTCATGGCCAATTCGCAGTTTGATCTGTTCCTCCAGGAAGCCACCTACCTCGACGACGCCACAGAACATGGCCTTAACCGTGACCGCCTGTTCGGGCTGTACACCAGCTGGTGCTTCATCAACCAGCACTCCCCGGGAGCGGAACCGCAGTTCTGGGCAGCCATGAAGCACCGGATCAACCCGCGGCACAACCGCCTGCGGATGAAAGGCCCGGCCGCTGCCGACTACATCGTCGCCAGCTATCCCGGCCTCATCTAGCGAACGAAACAAGATGCTGTGGCACCGCGGGTGCCACAGCATCTTTCATTTAGGCCCCTCAGCAAAACCATCCGCCGGGCTGCAGCTATCTCGCAGCCGCACGGCACAATCGAGGGATGAATACTCCCAGTCCCGGGCCCGCCGGCGATCCAGAAGAACTGCTTCACGGCGTGGGCGTCCGGCTTCTCCATGACGGTGATGGCCATGCCCTGGCAGAGGCCTATACCCGGAACCGGGAGCACCTCTCACCGTGGGAACCCCAGCGGCCGGAGGAGTTTTATACCGCCCGGCGCCAGCTGGAGCTCATCCAAGCCAAGCTTGGGCAGCTGGCGTTGGGGACAGAAGTTCCCTGGGTTCTTACCGAGGGTTCCGGCAGCCCGTCGGCCGGCCAGCGCATCGTCGGAACCATCACCCTCACCGGAATTGTCCGGGGTCCGTTCCTCAGCGCCAACCTCGGTTACTGGGTGGACCACGGCCTCCTGGGGCGGGGGGTCGGCACGGCGGCTGTCAGGTTCGCGGCAGGCTACGCGCACAGGGAGCTTGGCCTGCACCGTATCCAGGCCGCCACCCTGCTGCACAACGCGGCGTCGCGGCGCATCCTGGGCCGGGCAGGGTTCCGGGAGATCGGGGTTGCCCCGGAGTACCTGCAGATCGCCGGAACATGGCAGGACCACCTGCTGCACCAGCTCATCCTGCCGCACGGACAGTGACCGTGGGCGGCCACGCCAGGCTCCCGAACAGGTCCTAGGTGGGAATGATCCTGAAGAGGAACTTCGTCCGGACCATCGCCCACAGGAGCCCGAGGACCACGGCATAGGCGGCGGTGTTAAGCAGAACGTTCTCCTGCTGCAGCGCGGGGATGTTGGCCACCACGGCGATCAGCACCACGTGCATGATGAACACGTAGAGGGTGGCGCGCCCCAGGGGAATCAGGAACCATCCCAGCACCCGCTCGATGGGTTTCCAGTACGCCGTCAGGAGCGCGTAGGCAGCCACCACCAGGATCAGCACGTTGAGCAGCCGGCCCGGAGCCAGATAGGTGCGGGCAAACAGTGCGTCGTACATGGCCCGGTACGTCGTGTCCGGAATCAGGGCCAGGCGGACGTCGAAGCCGTTGGCCAGGTAGGGGTTACCCCAGGACAGGAACGCGAAGAGCAGCGCGACGGCGGTGCATGCCGCTACCAGCCACGTCCTCGCAGACAGCCACGCCACGATGGTCCGCCGGTGGTAGCCCGCCACGAGCCCGATGACGAACAGCACCTGCCATACAAGCAGCGGGAACGAATCCTCGAACTGCGACGGCAGGAGCCGAAAGCGCGTGATGGAGCCGACGGCGTAGAGTCCGAGCGTCGCGGCCAGCACCCAGAGGGCCTTCCCGCGGCTGAGCGCGGCGAGGATCAGCGGGCTGACCAGCAGCAGCACCACGTACAGGCCCATGACGTTGAACTGCCAGGGGCCGAACTGCAGCAGGAGGACGGCAGGAAGAATCTGCGGCGGCACCGGGAACTGGAAGAGGGATTCCATCCCCGCGTACAGGTCGTAGGTGCGGCCGGCACCCTGGTGGCCGGCCCCGCCGGTCCCCTGGTCCACGAACGTGGTGAGGGCTTCGGTCCGGAAAATGGGGAGGAGCGAAACCAGGAACACGCCCACCAGGACCACCAGCGCCGTCAGGTACAGCTTGCCGGCCCGGCGGGACGTCAGGTCCAGCACCGTGCCAAAGTCCTCGCGCACCCGGGGGCCGTAGACCATGCCCACCACCAGCCCGGAAAACAGCACGAACAGTTCGGCGCCGCTGACGAACCCCACAGCTTCCTGGGTCAGCAGCTGGAACAGCGACGTCATGCCCAGGTGGTTGACCACCACGAAGACGATGGCCATGCCGCGGAGCAGGTCAACCCGCGAATCCCGCTTGGAGGGATCGGCGTAACCCAGGCGGTAGCGGCGTTCACCCTGCGGGGAACCTGCCACAGTGCCACCAGCAGGAGGATCAGCGCCACGCCCACCGTCCAGGCTGCGGCGCCCGTCAGGGTGTTGGCCCGGACATAGCTGCCGCCGGCGCCTACCTCCGTGACGGGTCCGGTCACCATTGACGAATCCTTCAGCTGCGCGTGGGCAGCCTCCGCCACGGCGGAATTGCCGGTCAGCAGCCAGCTGATGCTTGCCACTCCGGTGTCCCGGGTGCTGGTCCGTTCGTCCCACACCACCAGCGCAGTCTTCTGGAACTGGGCGGACGTGGCGGCTCCCACCACCTGGTCGAACCAGCCGGCCTTGACGTCCACCTCGGAGGCGCCCCCGGAGGAGGGGCTGTAGAACGCGGCGGTCTGCAGTACGAACGGTTTAGCACGCCCGGCCGAATAGTCGTTGTAGAAGTTTTCCCCGCCGGAGGCTGTGAGCATCTCCTGCAGCTCGCCCGGCCGGGGCACCGTGTTCACCGCCGCCCCGCCGGCCGTATCGTCGTGGAAGGCGGTCAGGCCCACCCAGTCCACGGCGTCATCGCCGGGATAGTACGGTTCGTAGGCGCTGTCGGCCCCGTCCCAGGTCCCGTCACCGTTGGTGTCGAGCAACGCGAAGCCCTCACTGCCGGGCGTGGGCGCGTTCCGGCTACGGGCGAAGGGATAGTCCTTGCCAAGGTACGGCTCCCACACCATCAGCGGGCCGCCGTCGGACTTCTTGAAGGCAGCGGACACCGCACGGAAGGCGTTCCGGTACGCGCCGGGCTGCTGGCCCCATTCCACCCAGCTGGCATTCATATCCGGGGCGAAACGAATGAGCACCTGCCCGGTAAAACCGGACGTCAGCCGCCGCACTTCGCCGGCAAAGGAAGCCGCCGCAGCGTCATCTATCTGGTCCAGGGGCACGCTGGGCTTCACGGTGAATATCGCGTGCGAGCCCTGCAGTGACGCCTGCTCCAGGAAGCCCCGGAGGTTGTTCTGCTCCGACGGGCGGTACGGCAGGGCGAGGTCGTGCCCGTAGGCTGCGGGGGAAGCGCCAAGCCGTTCGGCGAAACCGGCAGCGGAATCCTCACCCCATTCCAGCATTGCCCCGAACAGGGGTTTTCCCTCATCCGGGCTGAGGTCAGCCGCGCGGGCGGCACCTGCGGGCAGCACCACGGCACACGCTGCCAGCAGCAGGACGGCAAGGAATGTCCACCCCCTCGACGCGCCCGCGCGGAACGGACTGACCGAAGGCTTGGTGCGTCGTCGCGCGGATGTACGCGTGCTCATGGAACCCCCCGGTGCCGAAGACCTGGTGGGGCGGCGGCCCCACCTGTACTTTATCGGTCGCGGCCTGCCGGGAAAGCATGCAGGAAGCGTTGTAGAACCCGTCCACCTGCGGCAATGCCGTCGTCGGGCGCTTCCGCGAAAGGGCTCCGCACCCCTGTGACCCTGTGTTTCCGGTTCAGTTACGGAAGATGACGACGGCGGCGGTGCGGCTCCCGGCGGCAGGTGTTACGTTTTTGGGGAGTAATGAGTACCGGCACCAAGCCCTGACTGGCCGGTCGGCAACCCTCCTCCCACGGCGGGGTGCCTCAGGTGAATACTCGGCATATCGACCGATTCGAGCTGCAAGCGTGAGAGAAGGAGATCCGTCATGTCTGACGCACCTGTCCCCGAAGAGAAACTGTCCTACCGCCTGATCAGCGGCCCGGACGACCGCGCCTTTTGCGAGCGGATCTCGGCCGCCTTGGCGGAAGGGTATGTGCTGCACGGCAGCCCGGCAGCGACCTTCAACGGCAGCAGCGTCATCGTGGCCCAGGCAGTGGTGCTCCCGGCAGCCATCGCCTCCGCGGATGCCGCCGTCGCCACCGCCGTGGACAGCCTCGAATCCGCTACTGAAGAAACCGAATTCGACGGCGAGGGCCACGCATGAGCTACGCAGGAGACCTGACACCCCAGGAGGCCTGGGCCAAGCTGGAGCAGGGCGCCATCCTGGTGGACGTCCGCACGGAGGGCGAATGGGCGCACATTGGCATCCCGGACACCAAGGCCACGGACAACGATCCCCTGTTCATCCAGTGGACGTTCCCGGGCGGCATTCCCAACCCGGACTTCATTACAGACCTGGAGCAGCAGGGCCCGGAGAACCGCGGCACCGAACTGCTGTTCCTGTGCCGCTCCGGGCAGCGCTCCATCGCGGCGGCCACGGCGGCAACCCAGGCGGGTTTCACCTCCTACAACGTCCTGGAAGGCTTCGAAGGCGAACCGGACCGTTACGGCGAACGCACCGTCAACGGCTGGAAGAACCGCGGCCTGCCCACCAACCTCGGAAAGAACTAAGTGACCTTCAACGAAGACGCCGCCGGCTGGAGCCCTGACACCCAGGCCGTCCGCGGCGGGCTGGACCGCACCAACTTCCAGGAAACGTCCGAAGCGATATTCCTCAACTCCGGGTTCGTATACGAATCCGCTGCCGCTGCCGAGCGCGCCTTCACCGGCGAGGACGAACGCTTCGTCTACTCCCGCTACGGCAACCCCTCGGTGGCCACGTTCCAGGAACGCCTCCGCCTGCTGGAGGGCACCGAGGCATGTTTTGCGACGGCGTCCGGAATGTCCGCCGTCTTCACGGCCCTCGGTGCGCTGCTGGCTGCCGGGGACCGCGTGGTTGCTGCCCGGTCGCTGTTCGGCTCCTGCTTTGTGATCCTGAACGAGATCCTGCCCCGCTGGGGCGTGGAGACAGTCTTCGTCGACGGCCCGGACCTGGAGCAGTGGCGGTCCGCGCTGTCCGAGCCCACCACCGCTGTCTTCTTCGAATCCCCGTCCAACCCCATGCAGGAAATCGTGGACATCGCCGCGGTCAGCGAACTGGCGCACGCGGCGGGTGCCACCGTCGTCGTCGACAACGTGTTCGCCACTCCCCTGCTGCAGCGCTGCGGACAGCTCGGCGCCGACGTGATCGTCTATTCCGGCACGAAGCACATCGATGGCCAGGGCCGGGTTCTCGGCGGTGCCATCCTGGGCACCAAGGAATTCATTGACGGTCCCGTGAAGCAACTGATGCGCCACACCGGGCCCGCCCTGTCCGCGTTCAACGCCTGGGTGCTCACCAAGGGCCTGGAGACCATGGGCCTGCGCGTCAGCCACTCCTCGGCCACCGCCCTGCGGCTCGCCGAATGGCTGGAACAGCAGCCCGCCGTCAGTTGGGTCAAGTACCCGCTCCTGAAGTCACACCCGCAGTATGGGCTCGCCGCCAAGCAGATGAAGGCCGGCGGCACGGTGCTCACGCTTGAACTGGCGCCCTCGGGCGGGCGCTCCGGCAAGGAGGCCGCGTTCGCGCTGCTGGACGCGCTGCGGATCATCGACATTTCCAACAACCTGGGCGATTCCAAGTCCCTCATCACGCACCCGGCCACCACCACGCACCGGGCCATGGGTCCGGAGGGCAGGGCCGCGATCGGCCTGACCGACGGCGTGGTGCGCCTGTCCGTGGGGCTTGAGGACGCCGAGGACCTCATCGGCGACCTGGAACAGGCCCTCAAGCAGATCTAGGGTGATTCCGCTGCGGCGGCGCTGGTCCGGACACGGACGGCGTCGCGGGCGGAAGGCCTGCCGTGTTTTGATGGCGGGCCGCCCGGCAGTGCGGTCTAGGACTGCCGCACCCGCAGCAGTTCGGGAACATTGTCCACTTCCGAAGGATCCAGGGTGTCGCGCATGGTCACCCTGACCGCGTGTTTCACCACTGCGCCGAAGCCGAAGTCCTCGGGCTGGCCTGTCAGTGCCTTCTCCCGCACCTGCCGCTGCTCCGCCGAGCCCGTGCCGCGGGCAATGATGTCCTCCACGCCCTGCCGTGCCAGTGCCAACTCGCCCTGCTCGTCCAGCACCGGGGCGAGGTAATCCACCAGCGACCGGACCACGTCCGCGGCGCGGGCCGGACGGAAGTTGCCAAAGTCCAGCAACTCGCCCGTGAGCCCTGAGTTGCTCGCCTGCCACGATGCCATCCGCAGCAGGACCGTGGGGACCGGAGCCGGGTCCACGCCGTCGCGCCACTCCCTGCTGGCGGACTCCACCAGGGCCCGCACCAGGCAGCCGATCAGTGCGGCGTCGTCGGCGCGCAGGCAGACGTCCGCTACCCGGACCTCTACGGTGGGGTGGTTCCGCGAGAGCCGGGCGTCGAAATACAGCATGCCTTCGTCCAGCATCACGCCGCTGTCCAGGAGCCGCGTCACCACCCTGCGGTACGCGGCATAGGTGCCGTAGACGGCCGCCGGCCCGGACGTTGGCCACCGGTTCCAGGCCTGGGTCCGGTAGCTTTCGAAGCCGGTGGGCTGCCCGTTCCAGAAAGGCGAGTTGGCACTGAGCGCCGTCAGCACCGCCAGCTTGTCCCTGATCCGGTCCAGCACCGCCACGCCCTCATCCGGCGACTCGATATAGGTGTGGACGTGGAAGCCGCAGGTCAACTGCTCCTGGGCGGTCAACCCAAAGCGCTCCAGCATCTGGGCATACCGGGGGTCGGGAGTGGTGTGGCTGGTGGATCGAAGCGGCGAGGTTGCGAGCGCCGCAATCCGGGCATGGTTCTTTTGCGCCGCCTGGTCAGCGAGGGACCGCCCGGCACGGATCTGGTCCAGCAGCGTCCCGTAGTCCAGGCACGGCCGGGTCTGCGTCTCAATCTGCTCAAGCTTCAGCTCGGCGCTCAGGCCCATCCCGTCGTCGTGCGCCTTATCCTTGGCGGCCGGCGCCTGTGGAGGCTGCGGCAAATCATCGGCTGCCACGTGCCGCCCGGACAGGAGCGCGTCAGCAAGGGCGAGCGGTTCGCCGGACTCCGGATCAACAATCAGGAGTTCTTCCTCAACGCCGAAGGTACGCATAGTCACATTCTGCGGCAGAAAAGGGCCAGCTAAAACGACCCGCCCCTTCATGACGAAGCGTGAATATCAGCCCTGGAAGTACTCAATCCTGGCGCCGATGGTGTTCAGCCGCTCGGCCAGGTCCTCGTACCCGCGCTCGATCACGTAGATGTTGCGCAGCTCGGACACGCCGCGTGCCGCGAGCATGGCCAGCAGCAGGCAGGCGGCCGGACGCAGCGCCGGCGGGCAGCCCACTTCGGCGGCGCGCCATTTGGTGGGGCCGTTGATGTAGATCCGGTGGGGGTCCAGGAGCTGAACCTGCGCGCCGAGCCGGTTCAGCTCCGTCAGGTAGATGGCCCGGTTCTCGTACACCCAGTCGTGGATCATCGTCTGGCCCGTGGCGTTGGCTGCGATCACGGCGAAGAACGGCAGGTTGTCGATATTGAGGCCGGGGAACGGCATGGGGTGGATCTTGTCCTCCGGGGCCTTCAGCTCGGAGGGCTTGGTGGTCACGTCCACCAGCCGGGTCCGGCCGTTCCGTGCCACGTATTCGCCGGAGATTTCCAGCTGCTGGCCCATCTGCCCGAGCGTGGCCAGCTCGATCTCCATGAACTCGATGGGCACCCGGCGGACTGTGACCTCGGAGTTCGTCACGATGCCCGCGGTGATCAGGCTCATGGCCTCAATGGGGTCCTCGGACGGGAAGTATTCGATGTCGGCGTTGATGACGGGCTTGCCGGTGATCCTGAGGGTGGTGGTGCCCACGCCTTCGATGGTGACGCCCAGCATCTGCAGGTAGAAGCAGAGGTCCTGCACCATGTAGTTGGGGCTGGCGTTCCGGATGACCGTAGTGCCCTCGCGGTGGGTGGCCGCCATGATGGCGTTTTCCGTGACGGTATCGCCGCGCTCGGTGAGGACGAAGGAACGGTCCCGTGAATCAGCCGACGGCGCCTGGACAGCGTAGAAACCGGCCGTGGCTTCCACGGACAGGCCGAACTGGCGCAGCGCCTGCATGTGCGGCTCAACGGTGCGGGTGCCAAGGTCGCAGCCGCCGGCGTAGGGGAGCCTGTACTCGGCGGACTCGTCCAGCAGGGGCCCCAGCAGCATGATGACGCTGCGGGTGCGGCGGGCGGCCTCCACGTCCATCGAGTCGAGGTCCAGGACCGCGGGCCGGCGCAGGCGGAGGTCGGTGGCGTTAAGCCAGGTGCATTCCACGCCGATGCTGGTGAGCACCTCCACGATGCGGTTGACCTCTTCGATCCGGGCCAGGCGGCGCAGGACGGTGGTGCCGCGGTTGATGAGGCTGGCGCACAGCAGGGCAACGCCGGCGTTCTTGCTGCTGTTGACGTCAACCGAACCGGACAGGGTGCGGCCGCCCTCCACGCGAAGGTGGGTCATCTGCGGCTTACCCACGTTGACGATGCTCCGGTCGAAGATGGTCTCGAGGCGCTGGATCATTTTCAGGCTCAGGTTCTGTTTACCCTGCTCCATCCGGGCCACCGCGCTCTGGCTGGTTCCCAGCTCGGCGGCCAGCTGGCCCTGGGTCCAGCCCTTCTCGCTCCGGGCGTTCCTGAGCATGACGGCTACGTGTTCGGCGGTTTCCTGGGTCATGCAGCGAATATATCATCTATGAGTTTTTGATGGCCACTCAGGCAGGTTACAGCTCCATCAAGCTCGTTCAATATCTTTTCTATGCGATAGATCCGGGCTGCGGCGTTGCGCCTTGTCCTCTCCGTGATACCGCGGGAGACTGGATCATAAGTTTCTTCAAGCAATAAACGGAGCCCCACATGCCCCGGACTCGAGCCCACCTACCAGTGTTCAGGCTGGCATGGCTGCTGGTGGCAGCAGTGCTTTTCACCTGCGCCGGGCCCGCGTGGGCCGATCCAGCCGATCCCACGGCAGGGCCGCAAGGGGGCAGCGGAAGCCAGTCCCTGCTCGGCAACGACGTTTCCTGGCCCCAATGCGACGCGGAATTGCCGCGGGACCAGGCGTTCGCCATCGTCGGCGTCAATAACGGTTTGGCCAATAACACCAACCCGTGCCTGCAGGAACAGCTCGAATGGGCCGAATCGTCATCCGGAACTGTAGCCTCGCAGCCCAAGGCACAGCTCTACATCAATACTGCCAATCCCGGGCGGGCCGGGTCCTGGTGGCCGGTCAGCGACGAATACCCCACCGGCTCGAAAGTGCACAACCCGTACGGCTCCTGCAAGGCCGGGGACTACGGCACGGCCTGCGCCTACATGTACGGCTACGCCAAGGCCTTCGACGCAGCCTACGTCCGCGGAGTGACCGACCCCGCGGACTACGTCTGGTGGTTGGATGTGGAAACCGAAAACACCTGGTCCGGCAGCAAGGACGCCAACCGCACCGTCCTCGAAGGCATGACGGATTTCTTCCACAGCATCGACGCAGCAGGTGTGGGCATCTACTCCACCGGCCAGCAGTGGCACAGGATCGTGGGGAACGTCAGCAGTTCCAGCAACCTCTACCCCCTGCCGAGCTGGCTGGCGGGATCCCGGAATGCAGATTCGGCGGCCACCGCGTGTTCAAAATCCCCGCTGACGGGCGGCGGGAAAGTGGTGCTGACGCAGTTCATCCACGCCGGGCTGGACTACAACCACGCCTGCACCTAGCGGGTCAGTTCCCGGCCCACACCATGTTCCAGGTGCCTGCGGACACTGCCGCCGTGACGGCCAGGCCGGCCATCACCAGCCCGCCTGCCAGGACCCACGCATCCAACAGCGTGTAAGTGGATTCCCGGGCCCACGTGCGTGGCCCGCCACCGAAGCCGCGCGCTTCCATGGTCACCGCAAGCCGTGACGCCCGCCTGATCGCCTGGACCAGCAGCCCGAAGCTTTGCCCCAGGGTGGCCTTCACCCGTTGCAGCACGCTGCCGCGCGAGCCAACCCCCCGGGCACGCCGCGCCATTCCGATGGTCTGCCATTCCTCGGCCATCAGCCCCACGAGGCGCATCGCAGCCAGGGTTCCCAGGACAAACCGGTGCGGCAGCCGGGCCTTCTGCGCCAGCGCATCAGCGAGGTCGGTGGGGTCCGTGCAGCTCACCAGGAGTATTGCGGGCAACGCGATGGCCAGGCCGCGGAGCAGGAAGCCCACCCCCGTCTCCAGCGAGCCCTCGCTCATGGTCCAGATGCCGGCGTCGATCAGTGTCCGTCCGCTGTCCGGCGCCAGGATGGAGGTGCTCCACCCGCCCACGGCGGCAGCGAGGATCAGCGGCCAGCCGCGCTGCCACAGCAGCGCCAGCGTGAGCCCGGCAAGCGGAAACAGCAGCAGTTCGAAGAACAGTGCCACGGATGCTGACACCCAGTCGATGGACAGCGCCAGGACCACAGTGATGAGCACGACGGCGGCCAGCTTGCTCAGCGGGTTGGCGCGGGCCAGGAGCGCAGCGTTTCCGCGGAGGTTCAGTTCCTGCCTCATGGCGCCACCGCTTCCGCCGCCGCAAGTTGAAGTTCCGTGCCACCAAGGACCGCGGTGAACTCGGCGTCATGGGTCACGGACACCACTGCCGTGCCGGCGTCCAGGAGTTCGGAGAGGAAAGATGCCAGCTCGGCCCAGGTATTGGCATCCTGGCCGAACGTGGGCTCGTCCAGGACCAGTACCTGCGGGCTTGCCGCCAGGACCGTGGCCACGGAAAGCCGCCGCTTTTCGCCGCCGGACAGGGTGTACGGATTGGCGTCCACCAGGTGGCGTAGCCGCAGCCGTTCCAGCAGTTCGTCAACCCTGTCTTCACCGTGCCCCAGGTGCCGGGGCCCGAAGAGCAGTTCGTCCAGGACCTTGCCGGTGACGAACTGGTGCTCGGGTTCCTGGAAGACGGTGCCGATCCGCTCGATCAGCTGTTCCGCCTTCCACTGGTACGGGGTGATTCCGGCACCGCGGCTGAGGTCCGTCGTGGCGGAGACCGTCCCCTTGACCGGTTCGAGGAGTCCGGCAAGGGTCAGCGCGAAGGTTGATTTCCCTGCGCCGTTGGGTCCGGTGACGGCGAGTGCTTGCCCGGCGCGGACCTGGGCGATGATGCCCTCCTGAACCGGCAACGGCGGAACTTTACGGAAACCTTTGCGCCGCGGGCGTTGCCGGGAGACGGCCAGGTTTTCGGCGGCCAGCAGGAGTCCTCCGGCCCCGGGGGCCTGTTCCTCGGCCCGCCCGCGGGTGGAGGGAACATACCCTGGAACCCATACGCCGGCAGCCGTCAGCATGGTCCGCGCTTCGGCCAGCACCCGGTCCGGCGGGCCGTCCAGGAGCACTGCGGGGTTGGCGCCGCTGCCGGGCTGCAGCACCACGATCCTGTCCACGAGGTCTTTCCACACGGACACCCGGTGCTCCACCACCACCAGCGTTGCGCCGGTCTTGTCCAGGCAGCGGGCCACGGCGTCCCTGACTTCGAGCACACCGGCCGGGTCCAGGTTGGCGGTGGGTTCATCGAGCAGGATCAGCCCGGGCCGCATCGCGAGGATGCCTGCAAGCGCGAGCCGCTGTTTCTGCCCGCCGGACAGAGCCGACGTCGGGTGGTCCAGCGGCAGGTGGGACAGCCCGACGTCGGCCAGCGCCTCATGCACGCGCGGCCAGATGGCATCGCGGGGCACGGCAAGGTTTTCGGCGCCGAAGGCGACGTCGTCGCCTACCCGGGAGAGGACCACCTGGGTCTCGGGATCCTGCTGCATGAGGCCCGCGCGGCCGCGCTGGCCGCGGGGCGGGCCGCCGTCGACCAGCAACGAACCGGTCTCGTCGGCCTCGCCTGCCTCGCCGTCGTCGTCCGCATCGCCCAGCACCCCGGCGAGCGCATGGAGGAGCGTCGATTTGCCTGCCCCGGACGGGCCAAGCAGGAGTACCCGCTCACCCGGGCTGATGTCGAGGTCGAGGGCGTGGACGGCCGGTGTGGTGCGGCCCGCGTGCCGCCAGCCCCAGCCGCGGGCGGTGACCGTGGCCGGCCGCACCGTTTGGGGTGCGGCCGCGTGGGAAGGTGCCGGCATCAGGAGAAGACGGGCTCCGTAGCGGCCTTCCGGGATGCAAAGGAGCTCAGCACGCCGGTCCGGGCAAGGCCGCGGGTGGCGATCCAGGCGAGCGCGCCGGCGATGATGGCCCCGGAGATAGTTGTGCAAACGATGTACACCAACTTATATTCGCCGGAATCGGCGACGTTCCAGCCCCACGGTGCGAAGGCATCGTTCAGGCCGCAGAAGAGGCCCGCCGCGGCACCGGCCAGCAGGGAGACCGGGAGGTTGAACTTCCGGTAGACGAAGATGGCGAAAATGATCTCGGCACCCAGGCCCTGGACGAAGCCGGAAAAAAGGACGGATGTGCCGTAGGGCGACCCCATGAAAAGTTCACCGGTGGCGGCAACCGTCTCGCAGAACACGGCAGCGCCGGGCTTCCGGATGATGAGCATGCCCAGGACCGCCGGGATCATCCAGCCGCCGGCCAGGAGGCCCGTGAGGGGCGGGTAGGCAACCTTGATTGGGCCCGAAAGGGCTGTTGCACCTTGAGACCAGGCCCAGAAGATAACGCCGCCGGCGATGGCGATCAGGGCCGCCACCACGATGTCAACGACGCGCCAGGACCTGCTGGCGGGCTTTTTGATTGCTGAAGTAGTCATGTGATCCTCCTGGAAACAGGAGGGGAAAGTGGACGCGGGTGCCGGCTGCTGCCGCCATTCTCCGCGCACTTCGAGAACTCGACTCCCTTGCGCCGGTACTAACCGGATCAGGTTCGAGGGTCTGCGGCTGTCCGCACTCTCAGCGCCCACCTGCGTTTCCCGGCTGGTGCCGGGGCCGACGGCGGCGCTCCCCTGTCGTAAATGTGTTGTTGATGATGCTGTGGATGTATTGCGTTTGAATGTTTCGCACCCTTCCGGGCGTGCTCAAGTTTACACCTGGAGGCCGGTGGATTGTGGGCCATGACTGCCAACCAGGCAGATGTGACTGACCACGGTCACCGTGTCCGGCTGCCTCAAGTGGCGGACCAGCACCTGGTGGTGGAAGCGATGCGCGGGGTACTCGGGACGGCTGGTTGACACTGCCCGGCGTTCTCGCAAGGATTGACTGGGAAAGCGTTTTCTGAGCTGCCTGCTTCCCCGGCCCGGGCCCAGGCATTAGCCAAGGAGTGCAACGTGCACAGCCAGCCGACCGTGATTAACCGCGAAGCGCTGGTGCGGCGCCACAATGTGGAACAGCACAGCCTCGATCCACGCAGCCCCGCTTCGGTGGGCAACGGCGAGTTCTGCTTCACCATGGACCTGACCGGCATGCAGTCCCTTCCCGGGGAATACCCGGTGGCCGCCCGCGACGACCTGCCGCCCGGCACTTTACTGGGCACGCAGGCCCAGTGGGGCTGGCACTCAATCCCGCCGGAACAGGAGTACACCCTTGCCGGTTCCACGGTCCTCTACGATTCACCGCGTGGCCCGGTCCCCTACGTGGACATGGTGGGCGCCATCGTGGATGGCCGCGAAACGCAGTCGTCGCGGGCGGAAACCTGGCTCCGCGCCAACCCCCACCGGCTGGACCTGGGCCGGATCGGCTTTGCGCTCCCGGGAAAGGATGCCCCCGCGCTCACCCGGGACGACATCACGGACGCGCACCAGGTCCTGGACCTCTGGACGGGCACGGCCACCAGCATCTTCACCTTGCACGGCAATCCGGTCAATGTCACCACGGCCTGCCGCCCGGACAGGGACGAGCTGGGCTTCCGCGTCCTCTCCCCCGCCCTCGCCGACGGGCTCGCCGTATCCCTGGCCTTCCCCTACGGCTCCGAGGCCTGGCACAACGCAGCCGACTGGAACAGCCCCGCCGCCCACACCACCATCGTTGAAGAACGCCACGGCGGAGCGTCCGGCCAGCGCTGGCTGATTTCACGCTGCCTGGACGGTTCCGGGTACCAGGTGGCCGTCAGCGGTGCAGGGCTGGAACTCGAACAGGCTGGCCCGCACGAACTGCTCATCCGGGCCTCCGCTGGGCAGGACAGCCTCGACTTCAGCGTGCACTTCATCAGCACGGGGCAGGGCGACTGCCTTCCCCGCGGCAACGGGGGAATCAGCGGGTTCGGCGGCCGTTCAGCAGCGGCATTGGAGCCGGTCCCTGAGGTGTCATCGGCACCGGATGTGGCAGCGGCACCGGGCAGCGCCGCCATTGCCGCGTCCCGCACGGCGTGGCCGGAATTCTGGAACTCAGGCGGCGCCGTCGACCTCTCCGGAACAGCCGATCCCCGCGCCGGTGAGATCGAACGCCGGACGGTGCTCTCCCAGTACCTCACCGCCGTCAACTGCTCCGGGTCGCTGCCGCCGCAGGAGACGGGGCTGGTCTGCAATTCGTGGCGCGGCCGCTTCCACCTCGAGATGCACTGGTGGCATGCCGCCCACTTCGCCACGTGGAACCGGACGGAGCTCCTGCTGCCCGCCCTCCGCTGGTACGCGTCCGCCCTGGAACCGGCCCGGCAGACGGCCAAAGCCCAGGGTTTCGACGGCGTCCGCTGGCCCAAGCAGGTGGGTCCGGACGGGCGGGAAAGCCCCAGCCCCATCGGCACCTTCCTGGTGTGGCAGCAGCCGCACCCCATCCATCTGGCGGAACTGGCCTACCGGGCCAACCCGTCACAGGAACTCCTTGAGGAATTCGCCACGGTGGTTTTCGAAACCGCTGGGTTCATGGCCGCCTTCGCGCACCCCACGGACCGGGGTTTCGAGCTGGGGCCGCCCCTGGTGCCGGCGCAGGAGAGTTACGAGTCGGTGCGCGGGACGGTCACCAACCCCACGTTCGAGCTTGCCTACTGGCAGTGGGCCCTCCGGGTGGCGAATGTGTGGAGGGAACGGCTGGGCCTGCCTGCCGAGGGCACCTGGGCGGCGGTAGCGGACGGCATGGTCCCGCCCAGGGTGGTGGACGGCGTGTACGCGGCGATCGACGTCGAGCCCTTCACTATCCGCACGGACCATCCCTCAATGTTGTGCGCCCTGGGGGTGCTGCCGCGGACGGACCTGGTGGACCCGGAAATAATGCGGGCCACGCTGGCTGACGTACTGGCCGGCTGGGACTGGGACAGCACCTGGGGCTGGGACTACCCCGTGACGGCCATGACGGCCGCGCGGCTGGAAGACCCGGAGGCCGCCGTGGACGCGCTGTTGATGGACGCGGCGAAGAACCTGGTCCTGCCAAACGGGCACAACCGGCAGACGGATTCGCTCCCGCTGTACCTGCCCGGCAACGGCGGTCTGCTGGCGGCGGTGGCGCTCATGGCCGCGGGATGGGATGGCGGCCCGGCGCGGCACGCTCCCGGCTTCCCCCAGGATTGGACAGTGGCATGGGAGGGGCTCATCCCCGCGCCGTAGGAACTTAGCCAGTAGGGTGGGGTGCAGACCGTTTTACCGCCCGCAAGGAGTACCAGGAATGAACCTTCTCATCAAGCTGCTCGGCACCGGCGTAAGCCTGGGTGCAGGATTTGCCGGCACCAAGCTGGTCAACACCATTTGGGAAAAGACCACCGGCAACAAGCCGCCCACCGGCAAGGGCGAGGACGTCCCCACCAGCCTTCGCTCAGCCCTGACGTTCGCGCTGATCTCTGCGTTCGTCAGCACCATCATCCAGGTCCTGGCCAACCGCGGCACGCAGCGCGCCATCACCCGATTCGCCAAGACGCAGGACATCGTCTAACCACCCACGCTGTCCCCGCACGCCGGCCGGCTTCAGCGGGTTGAGCCGCCGTCCTCGCCGTCCTCACGGGCGGCCTGGGCGGCGGCTTTCTGCACTACTGCGTCAAGCTCGTCCGAGGTGAGCAGCTCCCGGTGCAGGTGCTTGGTCCGGTACCCGGCGCGGCCCACCATGTGGGCGGACACCGGAACCGTCAGCAGCTGGAAGATCCAGGCAACCACCAGGACCGGCCACACCCACAACGTGCGCATCTGCAGTCCGATGGAGGCCAGCAGCAGGAACAGTCCCAGCACCTGCGGCTTGGTGGCGGCGTGCATGCGGCTCAGAAGGTCCGGGAAGCGCAGCAGGCCGATGGCAGCGCCCAGGGACATGATGGCTCCCACCACCATGAACACGGCGGACACCACGTCAATCCAACCGTCCAGGCTGGTCAGGTCCGGGGTCATCATGTCAGGGCTCACTGGGGTGCTCCCGCCGGTCGGCCACGAAACGTGCAACGGTCACTGACCCGATGAAGCCGATCACGGAGATGGCCACCACCAGCATCAGGTTGTTCAGGTGCCGGTTCACGGCCATGTCAATGCACAGCGCCGCGCCAAGGATGGCCAAAAGGACATCCGAGGCCAGCACGCGGTCCAGCAGCGACGGGCCGCGGGCAATCCGGATGATTGCCCCGCCGGCGGCGAGCGAGAGGATGACGGCCGTAACGGCCAGGACCACCTGCATCATGCTGCAGCCTCCGCCTGGACGATGGCGAGTTCTTCGTTGGTGCCCATGATCCGGATGAGCCCGGCTTCGATGGTACGCACTTCATTGCGCAGGTTTTCCACGTCCTCGGCGGAGCTGATGTTGATGGCGTGCAGGTACAGGGTGGAGGTTGACCGGTCCACTTCCACCACCAGGGAGCCCGGGATCAGCGAGATCACGTGGCCGGTGGCGGTGACGATGAGGTCCTGGTGGCTCCGCAGCGTCACGGCCACCACCGCGTTGTGCACTTTGGGTCCGCGGACGGCGGCGAGGTAGAGGATCTGGAAACTGGCCACCACCACCCGGCCCAGGAACATCAGCGCGAAGGGGATGGCGTGCCGGACGTTGAACCGGCCGCTGAGCTCCACGGGCGGCAGGTAGAACAGCCGGGCGACGGCGATGGCCAGCAGCGCTCCGAACAGCAGGTTGCCGGGGCTGAAGTCCTGCCAGAGGGCGCCCCAGACGATGACCAGCCAGACGAGGAGCGGAAGCTCCTGCCGCAGGGAAATACGGCGGCGGCTCATTTTCCTCCTCCCGCGGGTGCTCCAACGGCCGGGACCGTTACGTCCTCACCCAGGACGGCGTGGATGTAGGGGCCGCGGTCCAGCATCTCTGCCGCTGCCCGGTCGGACAGCCCGAACAGGGGTCCCGCGAAGACGGTCAGCGCCATGCCCAGGACCACCAGGCCGGCGGTGGGCCCCACCATGGTGCGGGGCATCAGGGTGGAACGGACCAGTGTGCTGCTGCCGCCGCTTCCCGCCCGGCTGAGGACCGGCACTGCCAGGCCGCTCCTGCCGGCCCCGTCCGCCACAGGTTCGTCGTCCACGACGTCCTCCTCCACCGGCTGCCCCGGGGCTGCCAGAAGGACGGGATCCGGGTGTTCGGCGTCGGCAGGACGCCGCCAGAAGGCACGGTTCCAGACCCTGGCCACGGCCAGCAGTGTCAGGAGGCTGGTCACCACGCCGCCGATCACCAGGGCGTAGGCCAGCGGGGTTCCCAGTTCCACGCCGGCCTGCAGCAGGCCCACCTTGCCGAGGAACCCGGAGAAGGGCGGGATGCCCGCCAGGTTCATGCCGGGAATGAAGAACAGGAGCGCCAGCAGTGGCGAGATCTTGGCCAGGCCGCCCAGCCGGTCCACGGAGGAGCTGCCTCCGCGGCGTTCGATCAGGCCGGTGACCAGGAACAGGCTGGTCTGGATGGTGATGTGGTGGGCCACGTAGAAGATGGCGGCCGCGAGGCCCACAACCGAGGACATGGCCAGTCCAAACACCATGTAGCCGATGTGGCTGACAAGGGTGAACGAGAGCAGACGTTTGATGTCGCTCTGCGCCAGGGCACCCAGGATTCCCACCACCATGGTCAGCAGCGCCGCTATCATCAGCGGGGTGTTCAGGGTGTCTCCGGGGAACAGCAGGGTCTCGGTGCGGACCATGGCGTAAACGCCCACCTTGGTGAGCAGGCCGGCGAACACGGCGGTGACCGGGGCGGGGGCTGTGGGGTAGGAGTCAGGCAGCCAGAAAGACAGCGGGAAGACGGCGGCCTTGATGCCGAACGCCACCAGCAGCATGACGTGCAGGAGGGTCTTGGTGCCCTGGTCCAGTTCGCCGAGCTTGATGGCCAGGTCCGCCATGTTCACGGTGCCGGTGGCCCCGTAGACCATGGCGATGGAAATCAGGAACAGCACCGAGGACACCACGGACACCACCACGTAGGTGACGCCGGCGCGGATCCGGGGTCCGGTGCCGCCCAGCGTCATCAGGACGTAGCTTGCCGTCAGCAGGATCTCGAAGCCCACGTACAGGTTGAAGAGATCGCCGGAGAGGAAGGCGTTGGACACCCCGGCCACCAGGATCAGGTAGGTGGGGTGGAAGATGGACACCGGCGCGTCCTTGTCGCCGTCGGCCATGCCCTGGCCCGTGGCATAGACGAGGACAGCGAGGCTCACCGCGGAGGAAACCACCAGCATCAGTGACGAGAACTGGTCCACCACCAGCACGATGCCCCATGGCGGAATCCATCCGCCGATGCTGACAGCCACGGTGCCGCCGTCCCACACCGCCGCCATCAGGAAGCATTCGAGCAGCAGGGTCAGGGACAGCAGCCCGATGCTGACGGCCCGCTGGGCACGGGAGTGCCGGATCAGCAGGAAGGTCAGGGCGGCGCCCAGGATGGGAAGTACGACGGCGAGCGGGGCCAGACTGGCGATGTTCACTGTCCGCCTCCTTCCGGGCTGGGCTTGACGTTGGGTGAGCCGGGTTTTTCTTCCTGGGCCGCGTTCTCGGTGGGGATTTCGCGGTCGCCCGCCACCACGGTGGCAGTGCCACCGTGCACCCGGGCGCCGGCCTCACGGCCGCCGGACGTATCATCGCCGGCCCCTGGCCTGTGGTCCGAGATATCCTGGCCGTCGCCGCCCAGCATGGTGAGCGGGAACTCGGACGTTTCGGCGGGAATCTCGGCGTCGTCCTCTGCGTCGAAGCTGGGGGTTTCGGCGACGCGGAGGTCTTCCACGTCGTCCTGGATTTCGTCCTCGCGTGCCAGCACCCAGGTCCGGTAGATGATGCCGAGCATGAAAGCGGTCACCGCGAACGAGATCACGATGGACGTCAGGATCAGCGCCTGCGGCAGCGGATCGTTATAGTCCCCCGCAGCGGTGTCCTTGGAGAACAGCGGGGCCAGGCCGGAGTAGCCGCCGGTGGAAAGGATCAGCAGGTTGGTGGCGTTGGCCAGGAGCATGAGCCCCAGCAGGACGCGGGTGAGGCTGCGTTCCAGGATCAGGTAGATGCCGCAGGCATACAGGGCACCCATGACCAGGAGCAGGGCGAGGTTGATGCTCATGCCTTGCCTCCTGAGATGGTTTCGGCTGGCATGTCTTCGGGTTCCTCGTACTCTGCGGGTTCGGAGCCCCGCTCCTCGATGTGTACGTCCACTTCGGCGCCGAGGCTGCGCAGCACGTCCAGCACCAGGCCCACCACCACGATGTACACGCCAATGTCGAAAATGGTGGACGTAACGAACTTGATGTCCCCGAACACGGGCAGCCAGAACTGGATGATGGCGCTCTGGAACACCTGGCCGCCCAGGAACAGCGGGGCAACGCCGGATCCTGCGGCTGTGGCCAGCCCGATGCCCAGCAGGCCACCGGCGCTGACGGGAGTTGCCTCGCTGAGTTCGAACCGCCCGCCGGCCAGGTAGCGGATGGTCAGGGCCAGGCCGGCCGTCAGGCCGCCGGCGAAGCCGCCGCCAGGCAGGTTGTGGCCGGCGAACAGGAGGTACAGCGAGAAGATCACCAGCGAGTGGAAGACCAGCCGGGTGACCACTTCGAAGATGATGGAGCGGCGTTCCGGGGCCAGCGTCCGGCCGGCCACCAGCCAGGCGTCCCGGGTGGCCGTGGCGAACTTCCTGCTGATCGCCAGGGCAGCGCCGTCCCGGGAACCCGGGTCCACGCCATGGAAGCGGCCCACGGTTCCTTCCGCCACCGAGGCTGAGGCCCGCAGCCGGTCACCGCGGCCGCGGACGAAGATGAGGCTCGCAACACCCGTGGCGGCCAGTGCCAGCACGGTGATTTCACCGAAGGTGTCCCAGGCCCGGATGTCCACGAGCGTGACGTTGACGATGTTCAGTCCGCCGCCGCCTTCGTAGGCAAGTTGCGGGAACTGCAGGGAGATGGGCTGGGCCACGCGGGCGCCCATGGCGTAGATGGCCGCGAACACCATGGTGGCTCCGAAGGCCGCACCGATGATGACACGGACCACACGGTATTTGCCGCCGGTACGGTCCCGCAGTTCGGGCGGCAGGCGGCGCATGCCGAGGACGAAAGCCACCAGGATGATGGTTTCCACCAGCATCTGAGTCAGTGCCAGGTCCGGGGCCCCTTGGAGGGCGAACATCAGGGCGATGCCGTAGCCGGTGACCGACACCATCAGCACCGCAAGGAAGCGCTTGTTCGCCTTGACGGCCGCGAGGGCGCCGATCACGATGCCGATTCCCGCGACGATCTGCAGCGGAGAGCCCGGATCCACCAGGTAGATATTGTCCGGAAGCGGCTTGCCGGCGAAGAGGATCGCGGTGAGCGGCAGGACAAACGCCACTGTGAGGATGACTGCGAGGTAGAAGTAGAGCGAACCGCGCTGGGTCCGGCCGGTGATCCACACGGCGATGTCGTCCAGCGCACCGATGGTCAGCTGGTAGGCGCGGTCGGCATCCACCCAGTCCGGCACCAGGGCCTGCGCCCGGGCCACGGCGTTGCGGCCGAAGTACATGGCAGCGCCGAGAACAAAGGTGAGCGTCGTCAGACCAAGTGCGGGGGTCAGCCCGTGCCACAGCGCCAGGTTCCCCGCCTGCTCGGCCGGTGTTCCGGCGTCGGGCGCCGTTGACGCCAACAGCGCGGCGTACGGCTGGATCCAGGTGTCAACCGGCGCCGGCCACAGGCCGTAGGCGATGGTCAGGACGCTCAGGATGGCCGGGGCCGCGATGAAGGAAGGCCGGACGGCCTTGAACTGGGTGGGCTCCACGCCGGGTTTGACGGCGAAGGCACCCCACATGAAGCGCGCGCTGTACGCGAAAGTAAGAACTGAACCCAGGACCAGCCCCACCAGGACCACCATGCCCCACGGTCCGGCGTCAGGGTCCCCGGCGTGGTGGACGAACGCTTCCAGCACGGATTCCTTGGCCACGAACCCGGCAAGGAAGGGGATGCCGGCCATGGACGCGGCACCGATGCCGGCCACGATCCCCAGGGCGCGGGAGGACCTGAAAACACCCGAAAGCTTGCGGACATCGCGCGTTCCGGATTGGTGGTCGATAATGCCGACCACCAGGAACAGCGTCGCCTTGAAGAGGCCGTGGGCGAGCAGCATCGCCAGGCCGGCCAGCGCGGCGTCCGGCGTACCGAGGCCCACCACCATCGTGAGGAAGCCCAGCTGGCTGACGGTGCCGTAGGCGAGGATGAGTTTGATGTCGGTCTGGCGCAGCGCACGGTAGCCGCCAACCAGCATGGTGGCCAGGCCCAGGCCCAGCACTACGGGCTGCCAGTAGGCCGTCTCCGCGAATCCGGGCGCCAGCCGTGCCACCAGGTAGATGCCGGCCTTCACCATGGCGGCGGCGTGCAGGTACGCGCTGACCGGGGTGGGGGCGGCCATGGCACCGGGAAGCCAGAAGTGGAAGGGGACCAGCGCGGATTTGGTGATGGCGCCCACCAGGATGAGCACGACGGCGGCGCTCACCACGGCGCCGGTTGGGCCTTCCGCGAGCCCTTGGGCCTGTTCAAGGATGGCTGAGACGCGGTAGGTTCCGGCCGTCTGGCCCAGCATGATGACTCCCACCAGCATGGCCAGGCCACCGGCGGTGGTGACCATCAGGGCCTGCAGCGCCGAGCGCCGGGCCGCCAGCCTGGTCCGGGCAAAGCCGATCAGCAGGTAGGACAGGATGGTGGTGAGTTCCCAGAAGATGAAGAGCAGCAGCAGGTCATCGGCCAACACCAGGCCGAACATGGCGCCGGCGAAGGCCAGGAGCTGCGCGCCGAACGCACCGAGGTCCTGGTCCTTCCGCTTGAAGTACCGGGCGCAGTAGAGCAGCACCAGGGCACCAACGCCCAGTACCAGCAGGGACATCACCCAGGCCAGCGGGTCCATGCGGAAGGCGAACTCGAGGTGGAGGCCGGGAATCCAGGGGATGACCTCGGACACCGCACCCTGCTCCGAATAGACGGGGCCGTACTGGAACAAGAGCCAAATGAACGAGGCGGCGGGAACCGCTGCCAAAGCGTAGAATGCGTTGCGGCCCCACTTCCTGAAGAACAACGGCGCCAGTACAGCCACCGAAAAGTGCACGGCAAGGACTGTGATCACTGGTATCTCCGCAACGTCAGGAATTCGATTGTCAAAAGTTGGAGCAGGCGGCAAAGCGTTGGGTTCGGGAGTCCCCAGTTTATCAAGCCTGCGCATGCTGCCGGCGCCAAATTTCGTCCCGGCCGCCCATCACCCCCGCCAGTCCGGGGCGCAGTCCGCGATCTGTTCGCGCTCGGCGGATACGATGCAGCTATGAACAGCGCCAGCGCTCCCCGGGCCACGCAGCCGTCCTCGGAACTCGCATCCGGCAACCAGGCGTCCAGCAAGGGCCGCATCCTGGCCTGGGCGTCCTGGGACTGGGGTTCGGCAGCCTTCAACGCCGTGATGACCACCTTCGTGTTCACCGTCTACCTGACGTCCAACGCTTTCGGCGGCAAGGACGAAGCCTCGGCGGTCCTCGGCGCCGCCCTCGCCGTCGCGGGCCTCGCCATCGCGCTGCTGGCACCCGTGACCGGGCAGCGCTCCGACGCCGGCGGCAGGCGGAAGCTGTGGCTGGGAGTCAACACGGCCGCCGTCGCCGTCCTCACCGCGCTGTGCTTCTTCGTCTTCCCGCAGCCGGAATTCCTCCTGCTCGGCGTCACGCTGATCGCCCTGGGCAACGTGTTCTTCGAATTCGCCGGGGTCAACTACAACGCCATGCTGGCCCAGATTTCCACCCCCCGGAACATCGGCAAAGTCAGCGGCATCGGCTGGGGCGCCGGGTACCTGGGCGGCATCGTGGCACTGCTGATCGTGCTGCAGCTGTTCGTCCAGCCCAGCTTCGAGTGGTTCGGCGCGTCCACCCAGGACAGCCTGAACATCCGGCTGGTGGCCGTGTTCTCGGCCCTGTGGTTCTTCATTTTTGCCCTGCCGGTCCTGTTCGCCGTCCCGGAACTGCCCCGGACCGGCCAGGCAGCCCGCCTCGGCATCGTGGCCAGCTACCGGCTGCTCTTCCGACGGATCCGCGCCATCTACGCCACCAGCCCGCACACCATCTACTTCCTGCTGGCCAGCGCCGTGTTCCGTGACGGGCTGGCCGCAGTGTTCACCTTCGGCGGCATCATCGCCGCGGGCACGTTCGGGTTCGAGCTGTCACAGGTCATCTTCTTCGCCATCTTCGGCAACGTGGTGGCAGCAGTCGGAGCCATCATCGGCGGGTTCCTGGACGACAAGGTGGGCCCGAAGACCGTCATCATCGGCTCACTCGTGGGCCTGCTAGTGGCAGGCACCGTCATCCTGGTACTGGGTAACGGCGACTATTCCTTCTTCGGCATGGATTGGGCCGGCAGCACCACGTTCTGGGTGTTCGGCCTGTTCCTCTGCCTGTTCGTAGGTCCGGCGCAGTCGTCATCGCGTGCCTACCTCGCCCGGCTCGCGCCGCACGGAGAGTCCGGCGAACTGTTCGGTCTCTACGCCACCACCGGCCGGGCTGTGAGCTTCCTGGCACCGGCCCTCTTCACGCTGTGCATCACGGTGGCAACACCGCTGGTGGCGGCCGGAGAGGCGCAGCGCTGGGGCATCCTGGGCATCATGGTGGTCCTGCTCGCCGGGCTGCTGGTCCTGCTGCCGGTGAAGTCGCCGGACAAGGCTCCCATCGCCGTCGTCCCCTCCGCCTGACACCACCCACGCAACGCTCCGGAAGACTAGGCTTTAACCATGAACGTGGACGAAACGAACCTTCCCGGCCTCGGCCGCCGGAAGGACTTCATGACAGCTTCCGGACGCCGGATCGGCGTGGTGGAGCTGAGGGAAGGCCAGACCGAGCTCATCGTCTCCACGTGGGACGATCCCGATACCTGCCAGGCCTCCATTCCGCTGACCAGCGATGAAGCCGCCACCCTGGGCAACCTGCTGGGCGGCCAGCACCTCGCCATGAAGCTGACGGAAGAGCACAAGGACGTCCCGGGCATCGTCACCCGGCAGTTCTCCATCGCCCCGGAGTCCCCGTTCCAGAACCAGCCCATGGGCAAGGCATGCATCCGGACCCGGTGCGGCGTCTCCATCGTGGCCATCATGCGCGAAGGGGAGGTCCTGCCCTCGCCCGGACCCGACGTGATCCTGCATACCGGTGACCTGCTGGTTGCTGTCGGAACCCTGAAAGGCCTCGATTCGGCAGCCGACATCCTGCGCCACGGCTGACCCCTATGGACCCGCTGGCCCTGACCCTCATCGAACTGGGGGCCGTTGTGTTCTGCCTTGGCCTGTTGGCCAGGCTGGCCGGACGGATAGGAATGTCACCCATCCCGCTCTACCTGCTGGGCGGGCTCGCTTTCGGAGCCGGTGGCGTGGTGAAGCTCGAAGGCATGCACGAGTTCGCACACCTTTCCGGCGAGATCGGCGTCATCCTGCTCCTGCTTATGCTCGGACTGGAATATACGGCGGCGGAGCTGTTCACGGGCCTGCGGCGGTCGTGGCAGGCCGGCGTCCTGGACCTCGTGCTCAACTTCATTCCGGGAGCAGCGCTGGCCCTGCTCCTCGGCTGGGGCGGTGTGGGGGCCATGGTGATGGGCGGCGTCACCTACATTTCCTCGTCCGGAATCGCCGCGAAGGTCATCACGGACCTTGGCAGGCTGGGCAACCGTGAAACACCGGTGGTGCTGTCCATCCTGGTGTTCGAAGACCTGGCCATGGCCGTCTACCTTCCCATCCTGACTGCCACCCTCGCGGGCGTCAGTTTCCTGGGCGGGCTGACCACCGTGGCCATCGCGTTGGCTGTGGTCACTGCGGTGCTCATGGTGGCGCTGCGGCACGGCCACCATGTGTCCAAGGCCGTGCACAGCGAAAACTCGGAGGTGTTCCTGCTCAACGTGCTGGGCGCCGCGCTCCTGGTGGCCGGGCTGGCCTCTGCCATGCAGGTCTCCGCAGCGGTGGGCGCCTTCATGCTCGGCATCGCCATCTCGGGCGCCACCGCCCACAACGCCACCCGCATCCTCGAACCGCTGCGCGACCTGTTCGCCGCCATCTTCTTCGTGGCGTTCGGGCTGAACACCGACCCCACATCCATTCCGCCGGTACTGGGCTGGGCCCTGGTGCTGGCGGTGCTCACTGCCGGAACCAAGATGGCCACCGGAATCTGGGCGGCCAAACGCGAAGGGATTGCCCGGCCCGGACGTTTTCGGGCCGGTGCCACGCTCATAGCCCGCGGCGAGTTCTCGATCGTGATCGCCGGGCTGGCCGTCGCCTCAGGCGCCGTACCGTCCAACCTTGCCGCCCTGGCCACCGCCTACGTCCTGCTGATGGCCGTCATCGGCCCGCTGGCAGCGCGCTTCGTGGAACCCCTGGTCAAGGCGTCATCGCGGGCGCGGCAAATCCCGGCGCAGGCGTAGGCTCCCGCGGCACCTGCCGGCGGGCTTTAGCGGGATCGCCCGCCGGTGCCTGGTTCCGCTAGATGCGGGTGCGGTGGAAGTTCAGGTGGCTCCGGCTGGCGGTTGGGCCGCGCTGGCCCTGGTAACGGTTTCCATATTCGCCCTGGCCGTAGGGGAATTCCGCCGAGGAGCTGAGGCGGAAGAAGCAGAGCTGGCCGATCTTCATGCCGGGCCACAGTTTGATGGGCAGCGTGGCCATGTTGGACAGTTCCAGCGTCACGTGCCCTGAGAAGCCGGGGTCGATGAACCCTGCGGTTGAGTGCGTCAGGAGCCCCAACCGGCCCAGCGAGGACTTGCCTTCCAACCGGGCGGCGATGTCATCCGGGAGGGTGACGGTCTCGTAAGTGGAGCCCAGGACGAACTCGCCCGGGTGCAGGATAAAGGCCTCGTCCTGCTCAACCTCCACCAGCCGCGTCAGCTCCGGCTGCTCCTGCGCGGGGTCGATGTGGGCGTACTTGTGGTTGTCGAAAAGCCTGAAGAACTTATCGATCCGGACGTCCACCGACGACGGCTGCACCATCGCGGGCTCGAACGGTTCCAGCACGATCCGCTGGGAGTCTATTTCGGCACGAATATCGCGGTCTGAGATCAGCACCGTCCCAAATTACCGTATGGGATATCCACAGCCACATTCTTTCGTTGTTGCTGTTGTCCAGTGGGGCTAGTGTTGCCTCAGATACACAGGCGCCGGATGGTCTCCCGGATGGCCCAACAGAGCTGGGGATGTTGTGAATAAATTAGTCGCGCCCTCTTTTATTGGCGTGCTCTGCGCGCTGGTGCTCGCCTCCTCGACGGCGGGGCCAGCCCCGCTGCCGCTGGATTCGAACCGGCAGGTGGCATCGTCAGGACCGTCACGCGTCTCGCTGGGGGCGGCCACCGGAGACGGCGCCGGCACGCCCGGCGCGGGAAGCAGCCCCACCGGCACCGCCCTCACCCCGGCTGTTGATCCGGACATCCGGGTGGCTTCGCCCACCCCGCCGCTGGATGCGGCACCGCCGGCGGCCCCTGCGGCCGCCGCGGTCGGACCGGCGCTGGACATCAGGCCGGCCCAGGAACCGTCCCCCGCGCCATCAGCCGAGTCCACCGGCGCTTCGGGACCCGTCACTGCGCAGCCCGCTGCCGAGGTCCCGTCCATACCCCCGCTGTGGGCACCCGACGCCGAACTGGCCTCCCCGCCGCCGCCGGCAACATCCGGGCCCACCACTTCCGGGCCGGCAGCCTCCGAAGCACTTGCAACATCCCCGGCCACGGAGGCACTGGTCAAGGACAACAACTCCGCAGCGATCCTCACCGTCTTCACCAAGATCAACGAGTACCGGGCGTCCAAGGGCTTGAAACCGGTGAAATACAACCCCACCGTTGCCGGCCTCGCGCAGGACTGGTCGGACAACATTGCCTCACGCGAGGTCATTGAGCACCGCGCAAACTTCTGGACAGATCCGCGCGCCATGAACCCCAACAACGGCGCAGGCGAGGTCATCGCCATCCGGACAGACAGGGATGCCGCCCAGCTGGTGGAGTGGTGGAAGGGCTCCCCGGGGCACAACGCTATGCTCATTGACCCCCGGTTCAACGTCATGGGGGCCGGCATCTCGTACACCAACTCCACTTACCAGATCTGGGGTGTGGTGAACTTCTTCGGCTACACCACCCTCCCGGCCGGCACCGTGGACTCGCCCGGCGGTTCCTCCTCCGGCGGAGGCTCCCCTTTCCCAGCGCCGGCACCCACCCTGTGCGATGCCACGGGGCGGCACATGCCTCCCACCCTGGACCTGAGTGCCGCGGCCATCACGGGGCCCGGCGACCTCGTCACCGTAAATTCATCGGGCCAACTGCTCAACAGGGCCTCAACAGGTGTCCGCACGTACGCCGCCGCCAAGGTCATCGGTTCAGGCTTCAGCGGCGCGAAGGAAGTCTTCGTCACCGACTGGGACCGGGACGGCGCCTACGACCTCGTGACCCAGTGGACCAACGGGAACGTCACCCTTCATCTCGGCATTCCGGCTGGAGGGTTCCAGGCAGCAATCACCCTGGGGTCCGGCGGCTGGCAGTCCCTCACCCTCGCGGTGGGAGGCTGGTGCGCCAACAACAGGATGCCGCAGATCCTGGCCCTGGACGGCAGCGGGAACCTGTTCCTCTACCCCAACAAGGGCACCAACGACCTCTCGGCAAGGGCATTGATCACAAGCGGCATCAATGCGTCCCGCCTGGCGATGGTGGACTACGACGCCGACGGCTTCCAGGATGTCCTCGCCCTCCGCGCTGATGGCGCGGTACAGCTCTACCGCGGTTGGGGAACCACCACCCTCCGTGCCGAGGCACGGCCCACGGTGGCCACCGGCTGGCAGGATGTCACCGGCATCAGGGCGCTGAAGAACGTGACCGGCCTGAACTCCACCGGCGTCGCGCTCCGCAGGGCTTCCGATGTTGTGCAGTACTGGGACCTCTCGGGCGGAAGCCTGGCGTCGCCGTCGAACATTGCAGGGTCTTGGACCGGCCAGCGGCTGGCGCAGTAAATTCCGCGCAGTAAGTACCAGGGCGAAAGGCGGCGAACCCGCCGGGGAACGGCGGCTGGAAGCCGGTGGCCCGGAAGTCGCCGGGTCAGCTGACGGTCTGCAGCTCCAACACATCCTTGAGCCGGTCCAGCTGGGACACCTCGGCGCGGACCCGTCGCTGGGCGATCCTGTTCAGTAGGCCGAACCGGTCAAGGAAGGAGAACGGGCCTTCCGGCCGGGCTTCGAGCGCGTAGCGGAGCCGGGTGCCATCGTTCTCGGTGCTGAGGTAGTAGCCGCCCGAACGGTTCGACGGGCCGGAGGTCACCCGGAACTGGATTTCCGCGCCGGGCCTGGCCTGGGTGATTTCCAGCTCGGCCGGAATGCTGAGCCCTGAGCGTCCCGCCACCATCTTGCGGTACACGGCCCCTTTGGTGCCGGCAGAGCCCTGCACCAGCTTCACGTTCCGGACGGATTCGCACCAGCCGGGCAGGTTGGTGGCGTCCAGCAGGTACAGGTACACGGCCATGGCGTCACGCCGGATGAGGACCTCGTGTTCTGCGGATGCCATGGGGATCTTTCTGTGGTTGACGCCGGCATGCTGCCCGGACCGCCTCCCCCTGGCGCCACAGCATTCCGGTTCAGGTTAGCCAGCCCGCCGGGTGCCAACCTAGCCAGATGCGGCGACGTTATTGAAGAGTTACTGGATGACGTGCCGGACCTGGGACACGGCTGGAACTGCCGGCCCCGTGGCCGGACCGCCGTTCCATCTGCGCTAAGCTAAGTTCTGCCCCGCAGATGCGGCGGCAACGCGGCTGTAGCTCAATGGTAGAGCGCTAGCTTCCCAAGCTTGATACGCGGGTTCGATTCCCGTCAGCCGCTCCAGTTCCCCAAGCCAGCCCTGCCGAGTGATGTTTCCGGTGGGCCACATCAATAACTACAAAGCGGCGGTCCACAGCCCGTCCCACCTCCGGAACTCCTCCGGCAAGAGATCAGCCAAACCTTGCTGCCGTTTCCTGCGCGGGTGATTGTTCAGCCGCGCACCTTACGGGCTGTCGCCGGCAAGGCCATACTTTTACCCCGTCCGCCGACGGTTTTGCGGTCGGTGAACGCCCGGCCTTCGGCCCTCGCTTCGCCTGCCTCCGGGCGTAGGGTCGCAAAGCAAGCGAACCCGTACGTAAGGACTGTCATGACAAAGGTTTTGGACGACGTTGCCGCGGTGGCACAGGACCTCGCAGGAGTTTACGAGGATCTGCACCAACATCCCGAGCTGTCCGGAGCCGAAGTCCGGACCGCCGGGATCGTGGCCGAACGGCTCACCGGGCTGGGCTGGGAGGTCAGCGCCGGAGTCGGCGGGACCGGCGTCGTAGGCGTCCTGCGGAACGGGGACGGACCCACAGTGATGCTCCGAGCCGACATGGACGGCCTTCCTGTCCTGGAAAAATCAGGGCTTGGCTACGCCAGCACGGCGCGCGGCACCAGTCCCGACGGAGCCGACGTACCGGTGATGCATGCGTGCGGCCACGACGTCCACGTCACCTGCCTCCTCGGTGCGGCTGCGCTGTTCAGCGCCCATCTCCCGGCTTGGTCCGGAACCATCGTGGCAGTGTTCCAACCCGCCGAGGAAACCGGCGCCGGCGCCCGCGACATGGTGGCGGACGGTCTCTTTGAGCGTTTCCCCCTGCCGGACGTTGTCATGGGACAGCACGTGGCCCCGTTCCCGGCCGGCGCACTGGGTGTGCATGCCGGACCGGCCTTCGCCGGGTCCGACAGCTTTGCTGTGACGCTGTTCGGCCGGAGCGGCCACGGCTCCCGTCCGGAAACCACCGTGGATCCTGTGGTGATGGCCGCGGCCACCATCATGCGGTTGCAGGGGCTGGTGTCCCGCGAGATCGGCGGCAACGAGACGGCTGTCCTCACCGTCGGCCAGCTCAACGCCGGCACCAAGGACAACATCATTCCCGAAGAGGCCAGGCTGGGCATCAGCATACGCACCGCGGATCCGGCGGTCCGGGAGCGGATGATCAGCGGCATGACCCGCATCATCAACGGCGAGGCCGCAGCTTCCGGGGCTCCCCAGCCGCCCTCGATCACCGCCGGGCAGCACTTTCCCGTGGTGGTCAACAACCACGACGCCACCGCCCGCGTACGCGAGGCGTTCGCCGCGAAGCTGGGCGGCGCCGTCGATCCCGGCCCCGTCACCGGCAGCGAGGACGTGGGCACCCTCGCCGCAGCCGCAGGAGCACCGTTGGTGTACTGGCTGCTGGGCGGCACCGATCCCGAGGCGTACGGCAGGGCGGTCGAGGACGGGACGGTGGCATCCACCATCCCGTCCAACCACTCACCGACTTTTGCCCCAGTCATCCGCCCTACCCTCGACGCCGGGATCTCGGCGCTCGTGGTGGCCGCGTTCGCTTGGGTAGGAAAACCCGAGGGGTAGGGCTACGCAGGCGCCGTCCGGTCCATGATCCGGATCGGCCGGCGCCGGTCCCGTACGTCCACCTTCAGGTACAGTGAGCCCTTCCGTGCCAGGACGATGCCCACCACAACGGCCGCGAGCGCAGGCACCCCGCCGGATACCAGGAGGGCAATGTGCGGGTCGGCGTGTTCGGCGATCCACCCCAGCATCGGACCGCCCAGCGCCTGGCCGCCAATGAGCACCATGATGTACAGGCTCATGACGCGCCCGCGGATCCCCATGTTTGAGCTGATCTGCACCAGCTGGTTGGAGCCGGTGAGGAACATCAGGCACCAGAACCCGGACAGCACCATCACGGCCCCGAACGTTGCCAGCGAGGGCGCCAGCGCGGCCAGGCACAGCATGGCCCCATACATTCCCGCACAGAACACCACCGAGCGCAGCCGCAGCTGGCGGCGCCGGGTCGAGGCGATGGCGCCGGCCAGTGCCCCGAGGGCCACCAGCGCGTTCAGGAGGCCATATCCGCCGGCTCCCACACGGAAGACGTGGTCGGCAAAGGCTGCGAGGATCACCGGCAGGCTCATGGCGAAGACGGAGATGAATCCGGCCATCAGCCAAGGCCAGTAGATGGTGGGCTTGCTCAGCGCATACCGGAGTCCCTCGCGCAGCATGCCCTTGCTCTTGGGGGTGGGGGCGCTGACGTGCAACTGGTCCTTGCGGAGGATGAGCAGCATCGCCACGGTGGAGCAGCAGGCCACCGCGTTGGCTGCGAACGCCCAGCCCGCACCCACGGCTGTGAGGAGCAATCCGGCCAGCGCCGGCCCGATCAGCCCGCCCAACTGGAACGTGGTGGAGTTGACGCTGATGGCGTTGCGCAGGTGGGTGGGACCCACCAGTTCGTTGACGAATACCTGGCGGGCGGGCTGGTCGAGCACCGTCACGAGTCCCAGGATCAGGGCAATCACGTAGACGTGCCACACTGCGATGGCGCCGGTCAGGGCTAGCGTGGCGAGCAGGGCAGCCAGGACCGCGGCCATGCTCTGGCACAGGATCAGGATCTTCCTCTTGGCGAACCGGTCGGCAATCATGCCGCCCCACGGGCCCAGCAGCAGGGACGGCAGGAACTGCAGCGCCACCGTGAACCCCACGGCGGTGACGGACCCGGACAGTTGGAGGACCAGCCAGTCCTGGGCGATGCGCTGCATCCAGATGGCGATGACGGCGATGAAGTGGCCCACCGCGAAGATGCGGAAGTTGGGCACGCTGAGGGAGATAAACGTGTGCTTCCACGGCAG
Organism: Pseudarthrobacter sp. NPDC059871; assembly: GCF_042731175.1. Classification (NCBI taxonomy): domain Bacteria; kingdom Bacillati; phylum Actinomycetota; class Actinomycetes; order Micrococcales; family Micrococcaceae; genus Pseudarthrobacter; species Pseudarthrobacter sp. NPDC059871. Next base: position 50,793 of record NZ_JBHWJV010000005.1, on the reverse strand, counting down.
GCGTTCCGCGACGACGGGCACGGGCTGGGTGAGCGCGTCCCGGTTCCGGACGCCGGGGGCTTGCGGGGTGGGCGGCAGGGCCGGTGCTGAACTCGCGGAATCGATGACGGGCTGGCTGACGGTTGCCGACGACGGCGGTGGGGGTGCCACAGGTTTGTCCTCAAAGTGGGTGCGGTCCGGGATGTCCTTAACGCTATGGTGGCGCTAGCAGATTATGGAGACGTATTGTCCCTATAACTCGTATTGCAAACCGCAATACGACGCGCAGCCAATGGAGTCCACCGTGTTCGAACCAGCCCAACTCCGCTCGTTCCTGGCCGTTGCCGAGACCCTGAGCTTCACCAAGGCGGCGGACCGGCTGGGGCTGGCCCAGCCCACCATCAGCCAGCACATCCGCAAGCTGGAAACCGCCGCCAAGCGTGTCCTCATCACCAGGGACACCCGGGACGTGCGGTTGACGGATAACGGGGACGCCATGGCGGGTTTCGCCAGGAACATCCTCTCGGCCCACGACGCCGCGGCCCGCTACTTTTCCGGCTCGGCGATGCGGGGCCGGCTGCGTTTCGGCACGGCTGACGATCTGGCCATCACCGGGCTGCCCCGGATCCTGCGCGAGTTCCGGCAGATCTACCCGCAGATCAACCTTGAACTGACTGTGGGTCAAAGCGATCAGCTCTACCGCAAGCTCAACGCCGGGCAACTGGACCTGGTGTTCGTCAAGTGGGTGGCCGGGGCCAAGGACGGCACCGTGGTCCAGCACGACTCCTTCTCCTGGGTGGGCCTGGAGCAGACGTCCCTCGAACCGGGCGCACCAGTGCCGCTGATCGCCTACCCCTCCCCCAGCCTCAGCCGGAAACTTGCCATCGACGCTCTCGAAGCGCACGGCCGGACCTGGCGGATCACCTGCACTACCCGCCAGATCAGCGGCGTCCTGGCCGCGGTCCGGGCCGGAATCGGCGTGGCCGTCATGCCGTCATCGCTGGTACCGGAGGACCTGAAGATCATCACCCGCCGGTTCGACCTGCCCGCGGTGGGCGATGTGGATTTCACCCTGATCCGGAACCCGCTGGCCAACGCGGAAGTCATCGACGCGCTTACGCAGTCCATTGTGGGGCGGATCATCAACCGCCAGGGGTGAGCAGGCAAGGAAGAGCCGGGAGAAATCTTTCATTGATGTCAGATCGTTGCATAATCTATGCTGGTTTCTCCAAGGTCAAGCAGCAGGCCTGTTCTAAACTACGGGCGCGCCTGCACACCATGGCACGCCGCCCGGGACAGGCAGCCAATGACGACAGCCAGGAACACCCATCTCAGCGCCGCACACGCCCGCCCGCACACCAGCATCCGGCCGGCAACGCGTCAGTCCAACCTCGGCAGCGGCCATGCCACCACCGATTCGGGCTACATCGGAAAGCCGACCTGCGAAAAGTGCCGGACGGACGAATTCATTTACCTTGAGTCCTATATCCCGCCCACCTACCGGCACGACGGGTCAGTCGCGGCACTGGGCGAGGTAGCCTACAACTGCACGCGGTGCGAGGACTTCTCGGCCCACAGCGTGCCCGTGACATGGACTCCGCCAGGCTGGTACCTGGGCTGACATTCCACGGGCCGGGCGGGCCGGAACAAACGTTCCCCCGCAAACCCAACCAACAACGAGGCCGGGCGGCCACCATCAGGTGGCCGCCCGGCCTCGTTTGTTCGTGCGGGCCTGCTAGATCAGCGCGTCCGAAAGGTGGTTCGGGGTGCCGAACCGGTGGGCGGTGATGCTGACTGCCTGCTCGTGCAGGAACGGCAGCAGCTCAACCCTGCCGGCTTCGGTCACCGCGTGGGAGTAGACAGCGATGTCGGGCCGCCCGCCCGTTGCTTCCGCGAGAGCCGGCGCGTCACCGCCCAGCAGCCGGATGCGGGCGCCGGACAGCTTGCCCGCGGAGGCGAGCCGCCCCGCCGAAGCCAGCCAGCCGGCGTCGGACTCCACCGTCAGGTCCACGTCGAGGCCAAGGAACACGGCACGCAGCTGGGCGGGAAGCTCGACGGCGGTGGACACGGTAAGCGGTGAACCCGCCAGCACGCCGGCCGCCACGGTCCGCACGAGGTGGGCCAGCGGCGCACCTTCGGAGAGGCGGATGGTGACCGGCAGGTTGCGGTAGCGGAAAATGTTGCGCTCCGCGCTCAGGCCTGAAACGTCCTTGGCGGTGCCGAACTCGCTGGCCCAGGCCTCGGCGTCGGACGCCAAGGCGCGCTGCACGGACTCAAGGTGGGCCGGCTCCAGGGCGGCGCCGGCGGCGTTGATGATCCGGCGGACGCCGGGGTGCGTGACGTCAGCCTTCGCGGATGCTTCGGCCGGGGTCCAGTCGCCCAAGCCCGCCAGGTAGTTGGGACCGCCGGCCTTGGTGCCGGCACCGACGGCCGATTTCTTCCAGCCGCCGAACGGCTGCCGCTGCACGATGGCGCCGGTGATGCCGCGGTTGACGTAAAGGTTGCCTGCCTGGATGCGGTCCAGCCAGATTCCCAGTTCCTCGGAGTTCAGCGAGTGCAGGCCTGCGGTGAGTCCGTACTCGATCTGGTTTTGGATGGCGATGGCCTCCTCCAGGGTCCCGGCGGTCATCACGCCGAGGACCGGGCCGAAGAACTCGGTCAGGTGGAAGTAGGAACCGCGATTGACTCCATACCGCACACCGGGGCTCCAGAGCCTGCCGGACTCGTCCAGCTTCTTCGGTTCCACTGCCCAGTTTTCGCCCTCGCCGAGGGTGGTGAGGGCGTTGAGGAGCTTGCCGTTGGCGGGCTCGATGATGGGGCCCATCTGGCTGGTGGGATCCTGCGGGTAGCCCACCTTCAGGGAGGTGACGGCGTCGATCAGCTGGTTGTGGAACCGCTTGGACTTGGCAACGGAGCCCACCAGGATCACCAGGGACGCGGCGGAGCACTTCTGGCCGGCGTGGCCGAACGCGGAGTAGGCCACGTCCTTGGCCGCAAGGTCCAGGTCGGCGCTGGGGGTGACGATGATGGCGTTCTTGCCGCTGGTTTCGGCCAGGAGCGGCAGGTCCTTGCGGAAGGACCGGAACAGCTCTGCCGTTTCGTAGCCGCCGGTGAGGATGACGCGGTCAACGGCCGGGTGGGAGATGAGCTGCGTGCCGAGCTCCCGCTCGCCCAGCTGGACCATAGTGAGGACGTCCTTGGGGACGCCGGCTTCCCACAGGGCCTCTACCATCACGGCGCCGCTGCGTGCGGCCTGCTTGGCAGGTTTGATGACGACGGCGGAGCCGGCGGCAAGTGCCGCGAGGGTGGACCCTGCCGGGATGGCGACCGGGAAGTTCCACGGCGGCGTGACAACGGTGAGCTTCGCCGGGACGAACGTGGCGCCGTCGACCCCGTCCAGCTTGCGCGCGGACTCGGCGTAGTAGTGCGCGAAGTCCACCGCCTCGCTGACCTCGGGATCGCCCTGGTCGATGGTCTTGCCGGTCTCGCTGGCCATCACCTCGAGGAGATCGGCGCGGCGGGCTTCCAGGGCGTCGCCGGCGCGGTGCAGGATGTCGGCGCGTTCGGCGCCGGAAAGGGCGCCCCAGGCTTTGCCCTTGTCGACGGCGGTTTCGATGGCCGTGTTGAGCGCCGCTTCGTCATTGATGAAGGCAGCCTTCACCGAGGCGTTGCCCAGCGTGGAGGCCGGAACGCGGTCCAGGATGGCCCGGCCCCAGGTGCGGTTGGCGGGCAGCGACGGGTCAGTGTCCGGGGTGTTTTCGAAACTGTGTTGTGCCTGATCGGCGCGAGGCCCGGCTGCGGCGGGAAGACTGCGGTTCTGCCGTCGGTTGGGCGCCGGAACACTGTTGTCCAGGGCCTCCAGAGAAGAGAGGAAGCGCTGCTTCTCGCGCTCGAACAGGGATTCGTTCTTGTCCAGCTCGAATACTGCCGACATGAAGTTGTCCTGGCTGGCGCCTTCTTCGAGGCGGCGGATCAGGTAGGCGATGGCGACGTCGAACTCCGCCGGGTGCACCACGGGCGTGTAGAGGAGAAGGGAGCCGACGTCCTTCTTCACGGCTTCGGCCTGGCCCTGCGCCATGCCCAGCAGCATCTCGAACTCGATGCCGGACTCAATTCCGCGCTGCTTGGCCAGGAGCCAAGCGAAGGCGATGTCGAACAGGTTGTGGCCCGCCACGCCGATGCGGATGTTCCTGATCCGCTCGGGGTGCAGCGCGTAGTTGATGACGCTCTTGTAGCTGGTGTCCGAGTCCTGCTTGGAACCCCATGTGGCCACGGGCCAGTCGTGCAGCGAGGCTTCCACCTGCTCCATCGGCAGGTTGGCGCCCTTGACTACACGCACCTTGATGCCGGCGCCGCCGTGGGCGCGGCGCTCCGCGGCCCAGTCCTGCAGCCGGATCATCGCCGAGAGCGCGTCCGGGAGGTAGGCCTGGAGTACGATGCCGGCCTCGAGGTCCTTGAACTCGGGCTTGTCCAGGATCCGGGTGAAGACCGCGATGGTCATGTCCAGGTCCTTGTACTCCTCCATGTCCAGGTTGATGAACTTGGCCTTGCCGCCGGTGCTGCTGCCGGGGGCGGCAAACGAGGCCGCGCGCTGGAAGAGCGGGGTGAGCTTTTCGACGACGTGTTCCACGGCTTCGTCGAAGGCCCATGCAGAGTGGGGGGCCACGGTGGAGGAGACCTTGATGGAGACGTAGTCGACGTCGGGACGCGCCAGCAGCGTGTGCGTTCCTTCGAGCCGGCGGGAGGCCTCGTGCTCGCCGAGGACTGCCTCGCCGAGGAGGTTGACGTTGAGCTTGATGCCGTCCTTTTTGATCTTGGCGATGGCGGGGCCCAGTTTGGCGTCGGTGGCGTCAACGATCAGGTGGCCCACCATTTCGCGGAGCACCTTGCGGGCTGCGGGGATGACCACCTGGGGCAGTGCCGGGGCCATGGTCCCGCCGAGCGCCACGGCGCTGCGCATGTACCAGGGCAGGAAGGCCGGCACCTTGGGCGCCAGCGCGGCCAGGTTGCGGGCGGCCACGTTCAGGTCCTCGGGGCGTACCACGCCGTCCACGAAGCCGACCGTGAAGTCCAGGCCGTTGGGGTCCTTCAGGACTCCGGCCAGCTGTTCGGCGGAGGCATCCACCGGAACCTTCGCGGCCTCGGTGAGCCAGTGCCGGACCAAGGCGACCGCCTCGGCGGCGAGGGCCTTGGCCTGGGGGACGTCGACGTCGACCGTCTGCGGGGTGGCCGCGTGGGTGACTGCCGGTTCCATTGCAACGTGGGTCATGGTTTTCCCGATCTTTCCTTGGGTGTGGGAGGAGGTCTTTTCATCAGTATGCGCTCCTGATCACATAAGATAAAGCGACCTTTTCCAACCAATACAGGTTAGGAAAACCAATGCTTTTAGTGGACCAAACGCCCGCTCACTTCTGGTGCGTAAAATCCAAACGCCCGCTCAATTGTGGCGGTCTAAGTATCGGCGGATTCCGGTCCGCAGAACGTACACTTCCGCACCCCAGACAGCCTTAAATGGACCAGCCCTCCCGCACGTGACGTGCAGGAGGGCTGGCAGGCGGAGCCGGCGTGAGCGCGCGTTCGCCGGAAAGCCACCACAAGTGAGCGCGCGTTCGCCGGAAAGCCACCACAAGTGAGCGCGCGTTCGCCGGGAAGCCGCCACAAGTGAGCGCGCGTCGCAGGGGTGCCGGGGGTCAGGCGAGGGGGCGGTGCATTTCCTCGATTTCCTGGTGCCGCGGGCTGTTGGGGTTCATCAGCGAGTTCTTGCGGCCATAGAAGAAGTAGATGACCAGGCCGATGACCAGCCACACGCCGAACCGCAGCCAGGTTTCCCAATGCAGCTGCAGCATGAGGAACGCCGAGGCGAGGACGCCGAAGGCCGGCACCAGGGGCATCAGCGGAAGCCGGAACGTACGCGGCGCGTCCGGACGCTTGTAGCGGAAGATAATGACGGAAAGGCAGACGACGACGAACGCGGCCAGGATGCCGATGTTGGTCAGGTCCGCGACCTCCTTGATGGGGAACACGCCGGCCAGGAAGGCCGAGGCGATGCCGGCGATCCAGGTGACACGCTGCGGGGTGCCGTTGCGGTCGGTCTTGGCGAACCAGCCCGGAAGAAGCCCGTCGCGGCTCATCGAGAACCACACGCGGGTGACACCCAGGAGGAACGTCAGCATCACGGTGAGGATGGATAACACCGCGAAGACGGAAATGATGGTTGCGATCACGGGCAGCCCAACCGAGCTGAAGGCGGACGCGAAGCCGGCCTTGGGGTCGATGTCCTTGTAATTCTGCATGCCGGTGAGCACCAGGGTGGCGGCCACGTAGAGCAGCATGGCGACGATGAGCGAAAGGATGATGGCCTTGGGCATGTGCTTCTTGCCGTCCTTGGCTTCCTCCGCCGCGGTGCTCATGGCGTCATAGCCGAAGACCGCGAAGAACACGGTGGCGCTGCCGGCAAGCACGGGGCCGAACCCGGAGGGCATGAACGGGTTGTAGTTGTTGGTGTCGATATAGAAGACGCCGAGGCCGATGATGAAGAGGATGAGGATGACCTTGATGGCCACCGCCACGAGCTCGAAGCGGCCGAAGGCCTTGGTGCCGCGGGACAGGATCCAGGTGACCAGGAGGCAGACCAGGATGGCGGGAATGTTGACGATGCCGCCCTTGCCCTCATCCACTGTGGAGGTCATCCAGATGGGCATATGGATGCCGATTCCGGACAGGAATGCATCCAGGTAGCCGGAGATGCCGATGGCCACCACGGCCACGATGGCAATGTACTCCAGGAGGAGGTCCCAGCCGATGAACCAGCCGATCACCTCGCCGAGTGCCACGTAGCCGTAGGTGTAGGCGGAACCGGCGCGGGGAATCATGCCTGCGAATTCCGCGTACGACAGTGCTGCCGCGGCGGAGGCCAGGCCCGCAATAAGGAAGGAGATCAGCACCGCGGGCCCCACTCCCGGGTTGCCTTCGCTCCCTGCGGCCACCAGCCCCGCGAGGGAGAAGATGCCGACGCCGATGATGCCGCCAACGCCGATGGCGGTGAGCTGCCAAAGGCCCAGCGACTTAAAGAGGCCGCTGTGTTTGTTCTCTTCTTCGATGTCATCAATCGGCTTTCGCCGCATGATGGACTGGCTCATATCTCTAGTGCTCATCAGGAACTCCTGCTGTGGGGTGCTGCCCCGCCGCGGCACGCCGGGAAGGCTGTGACGGGGGTAACTCAGTCCCAACAGTATGCAAGCCTGTTTGCATTAGATAAAGTGACTACTTCTAACCTATATTCATTAGTTTCAGTTAGGAATTCCCCATGCTTGACGTACGCCGGCTGCGCCTGTTGCGGGAACTGAGCATCCGGGGGACGCTGGCCGAGGTGGCGGAGGCACTGCAGTACAGCCCGTCGTCGGTATCCCAGCAGCTTGCCCTCCTGGAGAAGGAGGTGGGCGTGGAATTGCTGCGGAAGACCGGCCGCCGCGTGCAGCTCACCCCGCAGGCCGAGGTGCTGGTGGCACATACGGCGCAGCTGCTCGAAACCATGGAGCAGGCCGAGGCGGATCTGGCGGCCTCGCTGACAACTGTTACGGGCACGGTGCGGATTGCGGTTTTCCAGTCGGCGGCCCTGGCGCTGATGCCGGACACCCTCACCCGGATGGCCAAAACCTACCCCGAAGTCCGGATCGAGATGATCCAACGGGAACCGGAGACGGCACTTCACGAAACGTGGGCCCGCGACTTCGACCTGGTCATCGCCGAGCAGTACCCCGGCCACGCGGCTCCCCGCTACCCGGAACTGGACCGCGTGAAACTGACCACCGACGCCATCCGGCTTGCGGTCCCGGCGTCCGACGGCGGCGCAGCCATCCGCGCGCTCGCGGACACCGCGGAACTCCCCTGGGTGATGGAACCGCGGGGTGCCGCGTCGCGCCACTGGGCGGAACAGGCGTGCAGGAGTGCCGGGTTCGAGCCGGACGTGCGCTTCGAGACGGCAGACCTGCAGGCGCAGGCCCGGCTGATTGAATCCGGCAACGCTGTGGCACTGATGCCGGACCTGGTGTGGACGGGCCGCGGCACCACCGCCCGGCTGCTGGAGCTCCCGGGCAAGCCGCACCGCACCATCTTCACGTCGGTGCGCCGCTCCAGCGCGCAGCGGCCCGCCATCCTGGCAGCAAGGGAAACCCTGGCCGCCGCTGCCGCCGCGGTGGCGGGGGACGACGCAAGCTAACCGCCCGCCGTCGTGCGCTGACTGATCTGTGGGTGTTCCGTGCGTCACTGCGGCGGCCCGGCCCCGGCGCTAGACTGGAGCCGTTATGAATCGAACCATGTTCAAGTCCAAAATCCACCGGGCCACCGTCACCCACGCAGACCTGCACTACGTAGGTTCCGTCACCGTTGACCTGGACCTGCTGGAGGCAGCTGACATCCTGCCGGGCGAGCTTGTCTCGATTGTCGACATCACCAACGGAGCACGGCTGGAAACCTACACCATTGCCGGCGAGCGCGGCTCCGGCGTCATCGGCATCAACGGCGCCGCCGCCCACCTGATGCACGAGAACGACCTCGTCATCCTCATTACGTATGCGCAGATGACCACCGAGGAAGCCAAGGCCTACGAGCCGAAGGTGGTCCATGTGGACCAGAACAACCGCATCATCCAGCTGGGGAATGATCCCGCCGAGGGCATTGCCCCCGGCATGATGCGTCCGCCGTTCGCACTCAACAACGCCGCCCTGTAGCCGGGGCGTGAGACCGGGGACTCTTTTCCGCCGCCCGCCGCGGGTTCTTCCGTGCTAGGGGTACTTGCCGGTTTCTTCGTTGTCTGGTGCATCATCCTGGTGGGCTGGTTTGTTGGCCGGCAGAAGATCCTCGGCGACAACGCCCGCCAGGTCCTCAGCTCACTCACCTTCTTCGTTGCCAGTCCGGCCCTCCTGTTCGAAACCCTCAGCAAGGCCCGGCTGCAGGAGGTGTTCGCCGCGCCGCTGCTGGTGACCGCCGTGGCGGCCATCGCCACGGCTGCCATCTTCTTCACCATCGTGAAATTCTGGCTGAAGCGTTCGCTGCCAGAGTCCCTGATGTCCTCGATGTCCGCCTCGCTCGCGAATTCCGCGAACCTAGGTATTCCCATTGCGGTATATGTCCTCGGTGACGCCAGCTATGTTGCGCCGCTGCTGATCTTCCAGCTGGCCTTCTTCACGCCGGTGTTCCTCATGATCCTGGACTCCAGCACCAGCTCGCACAGGACCACCCCGCTCGGCTTCGTGGTGATGATCCTCCGGAACCCGATGATCGTGGGTTCGGCGCTGGGCCTGATTGTTGCCGGCACCGGTTTCAAGGTGCCCGAGCTGGTCATGGAACCCATCCACCTGATTGGCGGTGCCGCGATCCCGGCCATGCTGATCGCCTTCGGCATGAGCCTGAACGGGACCCGGCCGCTGCAGGCAGCGGCCGGACGGCGCGTGGACACCCTGCTGGCCAGCACATTCAAGCTGGCCGTCCAGCCTGCCCTGGCCTACGTCTTTGCCCGGTTCGCCCTGGGAATGGACGGCCACGCCCTGTTCGCCGTGGTGGTGACGTCCGCCCTGCCCACGGCACAGAATGTGTTCGTGGCGGCCAGCCGCTACAAAACCGGCCTCACCGTGGCCAAGGACACCGTGCTGATCACCACCGTGGTGGCTGTTCCGGCGATGATCGGCGTCGCGCTGTTGCTGGCGTGACAACCTGGACAAGGAGGACCCATGGCAACAACTCTTGACACCGTGGTGATCGGCGGCGGCGCCATGGGTTCCGCCACCGCGAGGGCGCTGTCCCGGCGGGGACGCCACGTGACACTCGTGGAGCAGTTCGGGCCGGGGCACAAGATCGGCGCTTCCCACGGCACCACCCGCAACTTCAATCCCGGCTACCACCGCCCCGAATACGTTGCCATGATCGCCGAATCCCTGGACCTCTGGAACGAGCTGGAGCAGGACAGCGGCGAGACGCTCCTGGCACGGACCGGGATCGTCACGCACGGGCCCGAACCCATGCTGCCGGACGCTGCGGAAGCGCTGGCACAGGCGGGGCTGCGCGCCGAGTTCCTGCGTCCGGACGAGGCCGGCGAGCGCTGGCGCGGCATCCGCTTCGACCAGCAGGTCCTCTACATGCCCGACGGCGGCCAGCTCAACCCGGAAGCCGCACTGCCGGCTTTCCAGCGCCTTGCCGCGGCCCGGGGCGCCGACATCCGGCACCGCACCAAGGTGGTGTCCTTCGAGGTGAGGGACGACGGCGTCCGGCTGGGGCTGGAAAGCAGCGCCGGTACCGAGGTGGTCACCGCCGCACAGGTGGTGGTAACGGCCGGTGGCTGGACGGAAAAGCTGCTGGGCACGGCCGTGGGCGGTCGCCTGCGGACGCCAAAGCTCAGGGTGACGCAGGAGCAGCCGGCACACTTCCGGATCATCGACGCGGACGCTGTATGGCCCGGGTTCAACCATTACCCGGGCGGTGGATCGCAGTACGCGGGGTGGTACTCCCCTGTCTATGGCATGCACACCCCCGGCGAGGGCATCAAGGCCGGCTGGCACGGCGTGGGCCCGGTGACGGACCCTGACAGGCGCACCTTCGAGCCGGAGCCGCAGCAGCTCGCTGCCCTGCAGGCCTACGCGAGGACCTGGCTGCCCGGCGTGGACGCCGATACCTTCGCGGCCATCAGCTGCACCTACACCACCACCCCGGATGAAGACTTCGTCCTGGACCGGATTGGGCCGGTAGTGATCGGTGCCGGGTTCTCCGGGCACGGGTTCAAGTTCACGCCCGTGGTGGGCCGGATCCTTGCCGACCTCGCCACGGGCACTCGCCCCGCGCCCGAAATCTTCAGCGCCTCGCGCTAGCTGCCGCCGGCCTGATCAACTGCCGCGGCGGCCGGAATCCTCCACTTCGGTGCGGTCCGGACCGGCGGCATCCCCTCCGTCGTCGGTGCCGTGCGCGGGATCCTGGTTCGAGGCTGCGTCCTGTTCGGAAACCTGCTCCTGCCCGTCGGCACCATCCCCGGCACCGGCGGCCTGCATCCCCGGCATGGCCACCACCGCCAGGACCGTCAGGAGCCCGGCCACCAGCGCTGCCAGGAAGACGGCGCTGGATGCGGCCACCACGGCCTGGCCGTTTCCCTCACCGCCCGGGTTGCCCGAGTAGATGGCGTTGGCCACCGCCCCGAACACTGCCACGCCCAGGGCGCTGCCGATGGAGCGGGCAAACATGTTGGTGCTGGTCACCACGCCGCGCTCGTTCCACCGCACGCTGGACTGCGCGGCGATCAGCGTGGGCGTTGCGAGCAGGCCGAGGCCGAGCCCCACCACGAAGCAGCTGGAAGCGATCAGCGCCACGTTCGGCGTCCCGGCCGTCAGCGCCAGGATGAGCAGGCCGGCCACGGTGATGGAGATGCCGATCAGGCCGGTGGCCTTGAACCCGATCCGAAGATACAGGCGGCCGGCCTGTGAAGCGCTGAGCGGCCAGCCGAGGGTCAGCGCCGCCAGGGCCAGGCCCGCGACCAGCGGTGAAACGGACAGGGCACCCTCGAGGAAAGTAGGCACGTAGGAGGTCAGGCCAATCATCACCGCACCCACGCCAAAAGATGCGAGCGCTGTGGTCACCAGCAGGCGCCGCTGCACCACCCAGGACGGGAGTATGGGTTCCGCAGCGCGCCGTTCCACCAGGATGAAGGCCACCAGGAGCACCGCACCGACGCCGAAGACCGCGAAGCTGACCGGCGAATCCCACGCCCAGGCCTCGCCGCCCTGCAAAGCGCCGAGGATCAGCAGGCCCAAAGAGCCCGCCATCAGTGCCGCTCCGGCGTAATCCACCGTGTGCTTGGCGCGTTCCACATTCTCATGAAGCGTCCGCACCAGCATCCAGCCGGCCAGGATGCACAGCGGGATGTTGACCAGGAAGATTCCGCGCCAGATGCCCAGCGCCGAGAAGACGCCGCCCAGGCTGGGCCCCACCACGGAGGACACCGCCCACACACTGGCCAGGTACCCCTGGACCTTGGCGCGTTCCTCCAGCGAGTAGATGTCACCGGCGATGGTGATGCTGACCGGTAAAACCGCTCCGGCGCCCAAGCCCTGCAGCGCCCGGAAGGCGATCAGGGACGGCATGCTCCAGGCCACGCCGCAGAGGACGGAGCCCAGCAGGAACAGTCCGATGCCTGTCAGGATGATCGGTTTGCGGCCCACCATGTCGGACAGCTTGCCGTAGATGGGCACGGAGACGGCCTGGGCCAGCAGGTACGCCGAGAAGAGCCACGGGAATGAGGAGAACCCGCCAACGTCGCGGACGATCGACGGGACGGCGGTCGCCACGATGGTGGAGTCGATCGCCACCAGTCCGGTGGACAGCATCAAGGCGATGAGGATGGGGCCGCGGTCCGAGCGGAACCCCACCCCCTGGGCGCGGGCGGTCATCATGAGTCTCGATTCGGTTTTTGTATCCCTTGTCCTTCCACTCTAGGTACCCCGGACGAACGCTGCCTACCGTCCGGCCTGGTGCGCATCCAGGAGGCGGGCACAGCGGATGAAGCCCAGGTGGGAATACGCCTGCGGATGGTTGCCCAGGTGGGTCTCGGTGCCGGGGTCGTATTCCTCCGGCAAGAGCCCGGTGGGCCCGAAGAGGTTCACCAGCTGGTCGAACAGGTCCCAGGCTTCATCGATGCGGCCCACGGCGACATAGGCCTCGATCAGCCAGGTGGTACAGATGTGGAAGCCGCCTTCAAGGCCCGGCAGGCCGTCGTCGTACCGGTAGCGGAAGACTGTTGGCCCCACCCGCAGTTCCCGTTCCACGGCGGTGACCGTGTCCAGGAAGCGCTGGTCGGTGACATCCAGCAGGCCCGACAGTCCGATGTGCAGGACAGCGGCATCGAGGTCCGGGCTGTCGTAGGCCACCGTGTAGGACTTGGCCGATTCGTCCCAGCCCTCCCGCAGCACCTCGTCCCGGATGGTGGTGGCCATGGGAGCCCAGGCGGGGTCCGGCTCCCTGCCGTGGCGCTCAGCTGTCCTCAGTGCCCTGTCCAGGGTCACCCAGCACATCACCTTGGAGTAGACATGGTGGCGTGCCGGGCGCCGGGCTTCCCAGATGCCGTGGTCCGGTTCATGCCAGCGGGCCAGGACTGCTGAGGCCATCTGGACCAGCAGCTCCCAGTGCTCCTCGGCGAGTACGCCCTCTTTCGAACTCAGGGTATGGATCAGCTCGGCAACGGGGCCAAAGACGTCCAGCTGGACCTGGTGGTCCGCCGCGTTTCCGATCCGGACCGGGCGGGAACCGGCGTAGCCCGGGAGGCTGTCCACCACGGCTTCAGTGGACAGCGGCGCACCAGTGACGGAGTACAGCGGATGCAGCCACTCCGGGCCCGGGGCATGCTCAAGGATCCGCCCCAGCCACCCAAGGAACCCGGCGGCCTCCGCGGTGGAGCCGAGGTCCGCCAGGGCATTGACCGTCATGGACCCGTCCCGCAGCCAGCAGTACCGGTAGTCCCAGTTCCTTGTTCCGCCGATGCCCTCGGGCAGGGACGTGGTGGGGGCGGCGAGGACTGCGCCGGTGGGTTCGTGGACCAAGGCCCGGAGCACCAGCGCCGAGCGCCGTACCAGCGAGGGTTTCACGGACGGAAGGGCGAGTCTCTGCACCCACTGGCGGGCGTGGAGGGCCACCTCCGCCCGGCGTTCCGTCTCCCCCTGTGGGTCTGCGGGCCGGGGTTCAGTGTCGCCGCAGCGCAGGTTGAGCACCACGGGCCCGGACTGGAGGTTCACCGATGCCGTGGCCGTGCCGTGCCTGCCGTCCGAGGTGATGCTGAAGGTCACGCCCGGCGCGAAGAGAATGATCGGTTCCGACGTGCCCACCACATGCAGCTCGTCGCCGCGGGCCTCCATGACGAACGGGGCGTTCGCGTAGTCAGGCCGCGGTGCGAAGGTGATCCGGGCAGCCCCCGTGCCGGTCAGCACCCGGACCAGGCTGGTGATGCCGTCCGGGGCCGGTTCGAGGTAGTCGGTGACGGTGACGTCCGCCCACCGGGTTTCGACGATCATGGTGCTGTCCACGTAGCGCTGGCCCAGCACCTGCGATGCCTTTGCCGGTTCCACGGAGAAGTGGCCGGCCGCGTCACCGCCAAGGATGTGGGCGAACACCGAGCCGGAGTCCGGCAGCGGGTGGCTCATCCAGCAGACCTTGGCGTCCGGTGTCAGCAGTGCGGTGGAGGAGCCGTTGCCGATCATGGTGTGCCGTTCGAGGCCCACGGCGTCCTCGCCGAACAGCCAGGCCCGGCGCAGTTCGAAGAGCAGGGCAAGGACCCGGGCAAAGGACTCGGGGTCGCGGACCCGGTGTGCCGCTGCGGTTTCGCCCCCGCCGACCCGGAGGCCCAGGTCCGGGCCGCGGAGGGTGGCGATAGCCAGTTCGTCGCTGTCGGCGTCGCCAGCGAACATGGCGGCACTGGCGCCGAGCCGGGACCGGAGGGTTTCCAGTGCCTCGCCCTTGGACGGCTCCACCACGGACAGGTCCAGCACCGAGCCGTCCACGATGAAGAACAGTCCGTGGGCGCGCGCTATTTCCCGGGCAGTCTCGGTCACCGAGGCGACGACCTCTGCCGGGGCCGGACGGGTGTGGACCGAAACCGCCACCGGCTTGCGCTCAATCCACACGCCGCTCTGGAACCCTACGGCCTCGTTTAGCGCAGCGTTGACCTTTTGCAGGACCGATTCGGTGGCAAGCGTCTGGGTGTGCGCGAAGCCCATGTCCGACTCCGCGCCGTGCGACCCGATGAGGTGGACCTCCACGGGGAGCCGGGACACCGCCGCCAGGTCCCGCAGGGAACGGCCTGAAATGATGGCGGCGTGCGTGCTGGGCAGGGCGGCAAGTGCCCGCAAGGCGATGGCGGCGCTGCCCAGCGGGAGGATCTCGGTGGAAATGCCTTCCGCGTCGCACAAGGTGCCGCCGTAGTTGCAGGCCACCAACAGGGCAGGAACACGTGCCAGAACCTTCAGTTCGTCCAGCAGCGCCGGGGTCAGCCCGCTGTCCGCCGCATCCGCCTGGACAAACGACCGGAGCACGTCCAGCGGAAGGGAACGGGTGAGCAGGGCGGAATCCGCCACGCTCTGGTTCAAAGGCGTGGGCATCAGGGAACCCCTTCGAGGCAGAACCAGGCCGGGACTGCAGCCGCTGGGTCACCTGCGGACTACCGGTTGGCGCCCCTCCCGAAGATCCTGGCGGATTCCCGGGGGAGCATTACCCATCGTCATCCCCGGCGGTTTCCCCTGAATATCCCCTTCATTGCGTATGTGTAAAAGCCCGGGCAGGCGGAAGCTCAGACGCGCGCCAGCCCGGCCACCTCGGCCAGCAGTTCCACCGAGCGCAGGCGGGCGTCCGTGCCGGTGCTCTGGTGCGCCACGATGAGTTCGTCGGCGTCGGCATGCCTGCCGAACCCGTCAAGGTAGTCCAGGACGACGTCGGGCGTTCCCACTGCGGAGTAGGTCATCATCTGCGAGACGTGCTGGCCCTGCGGGGAGTCGAGGATCATGTCCGCCTCGTCATCGGTGAATTCCCGGGTCCCGCCGCCGAAGAACAGGGACACGCGGGCGCGTTTGGTGGCCTGCATCATCTGCTGCGCCTCGGACGCGGAATCGGCCGCGATCACGTTGACGCCGGCGATCACGTGGGGGGCGTCCAACTGCGCCGAGGGCTTGAACTCACGGCGGTAGACGGCCACCGCATCCTTCAGCGCGTTGGGCGCAAAGTGCGAGGCGAAGGCGTACGGCAGGCCCAGCTGGGCAGCGAGCCGCGCGCCGAACAGGGACGATCCCAGGATGTAGAGCGGGACGTTGGTGCCCTTGCCGGGGGTTGCCTCCACGCCCTGGATCCGTGTGGGTCCGGTGAGGTAGCCCTGCAGTTCCAGGACGTCCTGGGGGAAGCTGTCGGCGGACATCGGGTCGCGCCGGAGGGCCCGCATGGTGTTCTGGTCGCTGCCGGGGGCACGGCCGAGGCCAAGGTCGATCCGGCCCGGGTGCAGGGTCTCCAGGGTGCCGAACTGCTCAGCGATGGTCAGCGGCGAGTGGTTGGGCAGCATGACGCCGCCGGCGCCGAGCCGGATGCTTTCGGTGTTCGCGGCCACGTGGGCGATCAGCACACTGGTGGCGGACGACGCGATGGACGACATGTTGTGGTGCTCGGCGTACCAGACCCGCCGGTACCCCAGTTTCTCGGCGCTCTGCGCCATGGCCACGCTGCCCGCGAAGCTTTCCGCCGCCGTCTGGCCTTTGCCGATGGTTGCCAGGTCAAGGATGGAAAGCGGGAGGGTCACGTCGGGTGCCGGCCTTTCGGAGCGTTGCGTACGGAATATCGTTGCGTCATGGCGCCCGCCGGAATCGCGGCAGGCACAGAGGGTATAACCACCGCGGCGGCCGGCTTATTTCTGTGATCTGCGGAATACCCAGCACACTGATGATGTTGCCGCCCCTATGAGCCCAGACACGAACAGCGCAGACACGAAGAGCACAGGGACAACGAACCAGTCCGCCACCATCGACCTCAAGGACCTCGGAACCGTGCAGCGGCTCGGCTTCGGTGCGATGCGCATCGTGGGCGACGGCGTCTGGGGCGAGCCCGCGGACCGGGCGGCCGCCGTGGCCGTGGTGCGCCGCGCCGTCGAACTCGGCGTCGATTTCATTGACACCGCGGATTCCTATGGCCCGAACATCAGCGAGGAAATCATCGCCGAAGCCCTGCACCCCTACAAGGACGGCCTGAGAATCGCCACGAAGGTGGGATTTACCCGCACCGGGCCCAACAAGTGGGTTCCCGTGGGCCGGCCCGAATACCTGCGCCAGCAGGCGGAACTGAGCCTCCGCAAGCTGAAGGTGGACACCATCGACCTGCTGCAGCTGCACCGTATCGATCCCAAGGTGGACGCCGAGGAACAGTTCGGTGTGCTGCGTGAACTCCAGGACGAGGGCAAGGTCCGGGCGTTGGGGCTGTCGCAGGTCAGCGTGGCCGAACTGGAAGCCGCCGGAAAGCACTTCACTGTTTCCACCGTCCAGAACCGCTACAACCTGACGGACCGCAGCTCGGAGGACGTGCTGCGCTACTCAGAGGAGAACGGCATCGGCTTCATCCCGTGGGCCCCGATTTCCGCGGGCGAGCTGGCACAGCCTGGCGGTCCGCTGGACGAGGCCGCCTCGCGTCTGGATGCCACCACCTCGCAGGTGGCCCTGGCGTGGCTCCTCCGCCGTTCCCCCGTCATGATGCCCATCCCCGGCACGGGATCCCTCAGCCACCTGGAGGAGAACATCGCAGCGGCGGGCATCACGCTCGACGACGACACGTACGCTGGGCTGGAGGCTGCCGGCAAGTAGCGGCGGCTTTCCACGCAGTGCCCAGCAACACAACAGGCAGGAGAACAGCATGGCTAACGTTTTGATGGTTGTTTCAGCAGCCGATTCCCTCACCATGAAGGACGGGAGCGAACACCCCACCGGCTTCTGGGCTGAAGAACTGGTGGTTTCGCACCAGACCCTGGTGGACGCCGGACACACTGTCCACATCGCCACCCCGGGCGGCGCGAAGCCCACCGTGGACCAGGTCAGCCTGGCCGCAGATTCCGCCGGCGGTGAGGAACGCGCCGAGGGCTTCCGTGACTACCTGGCCAAAATCGGCACCGAGCTGTCGCAGCCCCTGGTGCTCGCCGACGTCGACATCGCTCCCTACGACGCCGTGGTGATGCCGGGCGGCCACGGCCCGATGGCCGACCTCTACAAGGACACCGACCTGGGCCGTCTGCTGGTGGCCGCGGACAAGGACGGCAAGGTCATCGCGCCGTTCTGCCACGGCCCGGCGGGACTGCTCAGCGCAACGGACGACGCCGGGACGTTCACTTTCGCGGGCCGGCGCCTGACGGTCTTCAGCAACGAAGAGGAACTGAACGGCGGCACAGGCGAGAACACGCCTTGGCTTGTGGAGGACGCGCTGAAGGAGAAGGGCGCGATCGTCAACAACGCCGCTGCCTGGTCCTCCCATGTGGTCCGCGACGGTAACCTGATCACCGGCCAGAACCCGCAGTCCAGCGAGGACGTGGCCAGGGAAGTCATCAAAGCCCTGGGCTGACAGGCTTCCGCGGGTTTCCGGCGGGATGGCCTGACGCCCACGCGTTGAAGGAGGGGACCAGCTCTTGTGAGCTGGTCCCCTCCTTTGGTGTACGCGGATTGTGACCGCGGCGGTCCCCGCGTTAACTGCGGTTACTCCCCGTATCGCCCGGTTTCGGGGCCTTTGATTCTGCCGGTGGCACTCCCGGATAGTTGCTGCAACGCGCATCATCCGTCGCATCAACTTCGTACCTCCAAGGAGGAAACCATGGCCATCCCCACTCCGAAACCGGCCCTTATCGCGGCCCTGGCAGTGTCCCTGCTGGGCCTGGCCGCATGCGCCGATCCGGGCGCGACGGCGGCGACAGGACCGACGTCGGAGACTACCGCCACCGCAGCCGGCAAGACCTTCAACCTGTCCCCCGAGCAGGACCGCTTCAAGGTGGACGTGGACCAGGCAGCGGCCGCACAGGTTCCCGATGCCATCAAGGCCGACGGCAAGCTGACTGTGGTGACCACCGGCGGCACCGCCCCGCTGAGCACGTTCGCCTCCGACAACAAGACCCTGATCGGCAGCGAGGTGGACATCGCCTACGCCGTGGGCGAGACCCTCGGCCTGCAGGTGGAGGTCCTTCCCGTCGCATGGGCCGACTGGCCGCTGGGCATTGAGTCGGCCAAATACGAGGCCGTCCTCTCGAACGTGACTGTCACCGAGGCGCGCAAGGAGAAGTTCGACTTCGCCACGTACCGCAACGACCTGCTCGGCTTCTACGCCAAGAGCGACTCGGACATCACCGAGGTCAAGGAAGCCAAGGACGTGGCGGGCAAGCGGGTCATCGTCGGTTCCGGCACCAACCAGGAAGCCATCCTGGTGCGCTGGGACGAGGAGAACAAGAAGAACGGCCTCAAGCCGGTGGAGTTCCAGTATTACGACGACGATTCCGCCTCCACCCTGGCCCTCCAGTCGGGCCGCGCGGACCTGACGTTCGGACCCAACGCCGGAGCTGCCTACAAGGCGGCCAAGGATGGGAAATCCAAGCAGGTGGGCACCCTGGAGGGCGGCTGGCCGCTGAAGGCCGAGATCGCGTTCACCACCAAGAAGGGCAACGGCCTGGCCGTCGCAGCCCAAACCGCCCTGAACCACCTGATCGACGACGGCACCTACGCCAAGATCCTGGACCGCTGGGGCCTGTCCTCCGAGGCAATCCCGAAGTCCGAACTGAACCCGGCGGGCCTGCCCAAGAAGTAGGCGGCCCGCCGACGAATGGATCCCCGCCCAGCACCTTCAGGTGCAGGGCGGGGATTCTTCTGTGCCGCGGGTGGTCATTGAAAGCTTTTGCTACCAACTCGCGCCGGGCTCGTAGGTGCCGGCGCTCCACTCCTGGCCCTGGGGGTCCAGGACGCGGCAGCGCCGTGAGCCCCAGCCGGTATCCTCGGGCTCGATGACCGGTGTTGCACCGGCGGCGACGGCCGCGCGGAAGAAGGCGTCGGCGTCGTCCACCAAGAGGTACAAGCCCTGCCCGGTGGACCGACCCACCAGCGGTGGCCGCTGATAACCGGCGTCGTTGCTGGCCACCATCAGCACCGCCGCTCCGAGCCGGACCTCCGAATGGACGACAGTTCCACCGTCGCCATCCTGGCGCCGGACAACCTCAAACCCCACCGCCTGCAGCCACTCCAGCGCGGCGGACGCATCGGGGTAGCTGAGGTACGCGAAAAGCCGCGGTTCCATGGAGTGATGTTACGGCTGCGCCCCTGTTCGCGTAACCCTTCCGGCCACCCCCGGGCCGGGAAAGTGCACTGCCGGCGAGTTTGGCAATAGTCTGGCCAGATGGGGACTAACACCGTGAACTCCGGCGAGCAGCTCGACAGGCAGTCCCGCATCCTCGAAGCGGCCCTGGACCTGCTCTCCCGGCACGGGATCTCCGGCGTAAGCATGCGCTCCGTCGCCCGGGAGGCCGGCGTTGCCCTCGGCCTGGTGAACTATTACTACGACGACAAGACGAGCCTGATCCGGGCAGCCCTGCACCGCGTCGATGAGCACGACCTCCTGCTGGTCACACCGGATCCGGACTCGACTCCCGACGAACAGCTGCGCACGGCCCTGCGCCGGGTGGCGGGTGCCGATCTGCTGACCACCAAATATCTGTCGCTGCGACTCCACCTCTGGGCCCTCGCGCAGGCCGATGAGGGCTACGCCGAAATCAACGCCGCCGCCTTTGACCGGTACATCGACGGCCTCGCCGCACTCGTGGCCAATGCAAGGCCCAGGCTCACCTGGGCGCAGTGCCGGGACCGCGCGTCCGATGTCGTCGTCATCCAGAACGGCATGTGGCTGACCTCCCTCCTGGGCGTGGACAAGGCCTCCATCCAGCGCAGTATCCAGCGCACCGAGGACATCGCCTTCGCCCCTGCGCCGGACGCCGGCTAGGCAGAAGCGCCACAAGCCATCACCCCTATGTCACATTTGAACGAGTGTTCAACTTGCTATTGAACACTCGTTCAACATGCATTACTGTCCTTCTATGACGTACGCCACACCTGCCCGGTCTTTGGCTGACGGGGCCCGGGACTTCACCTTCCGATCCACGCCGCGCTAAGCCCGCCGGCCCGAAAACCCCCGGCGCGCTGTCCGCAGCACGGACATCGCGCACCGCTAAAGTCACCTCCGCAGCACAGCCGCCGCACCACCCGGCGCTGCTCCGCCGTGCCCGCAGCACGGCCGTAAACCAGCCGGCGCGGCGCGTGACCTACCACTTAGGGAGACACATGACAGATACAGCAAGCACCCTGTTCATCAACGGATCGTGGGAAGCCGCCGCGTCCGGCGCCGTCCGTGAAATCCGCAATCCGGCCGACGGCGAACTGGTCGCCACGGTGTCCGAGGCCGGCAGGGAGGACGCGCACCGCGCCATCACGGCCGCCCGCGCCGCCTTCGACTCCGGCGCCTGGTCCGGCGTCCCGGCACCCGAACGCGGCGCCTTCCTCCTCAAGGTCGCCGCCGGCCTGCGGGAACACCGCGAAAAGTTTGCCCGCGCCGAGTCCCTGGACACCGGCAAGCGGATGGTGGAAAGCCGCATCGACATGGATGACATCGCCGCCTGCTTCGAATACTTCGGCAGGCTCGCCGGGCAGCAGGCGGGCCGGCTGGTGGACGCCGGGGATCCCGCCGTCGTCAGCCGGATCGCGTACGAACCCGTGGGCGTCTGCGGCCTGATCACCCCGTGGAACTACCCCCTCCTCCAGGCCGCGTGGAAGATCGCGCCCGCCCTGGCCGCCGGCTGCACCTTCGTCCTCAAGCCCTCCGAGCTGACCCCGTCCACCAGCATCCTCGCCATGCAGCTGCTGCAGGACCTCGGCTTGCCGGACGGCGTCGCCAACCTCGTGACGGGAGCAGGCGCTGGGGCGGGCGCACCCCTTTCGGAACACCCCGCCGTCGACCTCGTCTCCTTTACCGGCGGGCTGGAAACCGGCAAGCGCATCGCCGCGGCCGCTGCCGGCACCGTCAAGAAAGTGGCGCTGGAACTCGGTGGCAAGAACCCCAACGTGGTGTTCGCGGACGCTGACTTCGATGCCGCCGTGGACAACGCCCTCAACGGCGCGTTCGTCCACTCCGGCCAGGTCTGCTCCGCCGGCGCCCGGCTGGTGGTGGAGGAATCCATCGCCGAACGATTCGTGGACGAACTGGTCCGCCGTGCCCAGGGCATCCGGCTGGGCGGCCCCTTCGACGAGGACGCCGAATCCGGACCGCTGATCTCCGCAGCCCACCGGGACAAGGTCAACGCGTACGTCCAGCGCGGCGTCGGGGAAGGTGCACGGCTCCGGACCGGCGGCGCGGCCCCTGAAGGCGAAAAGTACGACGCCGGGTTCTACTACCAGCCCACCATCCTGGACCAGGTGCAGCGCGGCATGTCCGTGGTCACCGACGAGGCGTTCGGCCCGGTGGTCACCGTGGAAACTTTCCGCACCGAAGACGAAGCCGTGGCCACCGCCAACGACACCATCTACGGCCTGGCCGGCGCCGTCTGGACGCAGGACGCCGGCAAGGCCCAGCGGGTGGCGGGCAGGCTCCGGCACGGCACCATCTGGATCAACGACTACCACCCCTACCTCCCCCAGGCCGAGTGGGGCGGCTTCGGCCAGTCCGGCGTCGGCCGCGAGCTGGGCCCCTCCGGCCTCGCCGAGTACCAGGAAGCCAAGCACATCTACCAAAACACCA
Organism: Pseudarthrobacter sp. NPDC059871; assembly: GCF_042731175.1. Lineage (NCBI taxonomy): Bacteria > Bacillati > Actinomycetota > Actinomycetes > Micrococcales > Micrococcaceae > Pseudarthrobacter > Pseudarthrobacter sp. NPDC059871. The sequence goes on along the minus strand of NZ_JBHWJV010000005.1, from coordinate 28,512 downwards.
GCCCGCAGGTCACCGGCTGGTTCGCTGACCACAGCAAGGAGAACTAGATGCACTTCGACAACATCGACGACGCCACGCAGCGGGAATTCGACTACGTCGTCATCGGCGGCGGGTCCGCAGGTGCCGCCGTGGCCGCGCGGCTAAGCGAGGATCCGGACGTCACCGTGGCCCTCGTTGAGGCTGGCCCGGACGACCGCAACCTGCCCGAAATCCTGCAGCTGGACCGCTGGATGGAACTGCTCGAATCCGGCTACGACTGGGACTACCCCATCGAGCCGCAGGAAAACGGCAACTCGTTCATGCGGCACGCCCGCGCCAGGGTGATGGGTGGCTGCTCCAGCCACAACTCCTGCATCGCCTTCTGGGCTCCCCGCGAGGACCTGGACGAGTGGGAGTCCAAGTACGGCGCCGCCGGCTGGAACGCGGATGCCGCGTGGCCGCTGTACCAGCGGCTGGAAACCAACCAGGACGCCGGCCCGGACGCACCCCACCACGGGGACTCGGGCCCGGTGCACCTGATGAACGTGCCCCCGGTGGATCCTGCCGGCGTCGCGCTCCTCGACGCCTGTGAAGAGACAGGCATCCCCCGGGCCAGGTTCAACACCGGCACCACCGTGGTCAACGGCGCCAACTTCTTCCAGATCAACCGCCGGGCGGACGGAACCCGGTCCTCCAGCTCGGTGTCCTACATCCACCCCATCATCGACCGCCCCAACTTCACACTGCTCACAGGCCTCCGCGCCCGCCAGCTGGTGTTCGATGCGGACAAGCGCTGCACCGGCGTCGACGTGGTGGACGGAGCGTTCGGCCGCACCCACCGGCTCTCCGCGCGCCACGAAGTCATCCTGTCCACCGGCGCCATCGATTCGCCCAAGCTGCTCATGCTCTCCGGCATCGGCCCGGCCCAACACCTCGCCGCCCACGGCATCGACGTCCTGGTGGACTCCCCCGGTGTTGGCGAGAACCTGCAGGACCACCCCGAAGGCGTGGTGCAGTTCGAGGCCAGGCAGCCCATGGTGCAAAGTTCCACGCAGTGGTGGGAAATCGGCATCTTCACTCCCACCGAGGACGGCCTGGACCGCCCGGACCTGATGATGCACTACGGCTCCGTCCCGTTCGACATGAACACCCTGCGGCACGGCTACCCCACTACGGAGAACGGCTTCAGCCTCACACCGAACGTCACCCACGCACGCTCCCGCGGGACTGTCCGGCTGCGCAGCCGCGACTTCCGCGACAAGCCGATGGTGGACCCCCGCTACTTCACGGACCCGGAAGGCCACGACATGCGCGTCATGGTGGCCGGCATCCGTAAGGCGCGCGAGATCGCCGCGCAGCCCGCCATGGCTGCGTGGACCGGCCGGGAGCTCTCGCCCGGCGTCGAGGCGCAGACGGACGAGGAGCTGCAGGACTACATCCGCAAGACCCACAACACCGTCTACCACCCGGTGGGCACCGTCCGGATGGGAGCGGACGACGACGGGATGTCACCGTTGGATGCCCGGTTGCGGGTCAAGGGGGTCACCGGGCTACGGGTCGCCGATGCGTCCGTCATGCCCGAGCACGTCACGGTCAACCCGAACATCACGGTCATGATGATCGGCGAGCGCTGCGCCGACCTGGTCCGGGCCGACCAGGCCCGCGCCGGCAGCTCCGCGGCAACGGCCGAGGAGGAATTCGCCCCTTCCTTCGCCTGACGGGCACGGCACCGCGGCAGCGGGCTTAATATATGGCCACGCCGCGTGCATCCCGCCCCTTCGACTCAGCCGCGCCCCAGGGCGGCCGATCCCATCGTGCTTTTCTGATTTAGGAGTCCACAGTGGAACCCAGCAAGAGTATTGATTCAAGCGGCATGGACGAATTTGGCTACACCCAGACCCTGGACCGCAGCATCGGCAAGTTCGCCAGCTTCGCTGCAGGCGTCAGCTACATTTCCATCCTCACCGGCGTTTTCCAGCTGTTCTATTTCGGTTTCTCCATGGCCGGCCCCGCGTACGCGTGGTCCTGGCCCATCGTGTTCGTGGGCCAGCTGATGGTGGCCCTGTGCTTCGCCGAGCTCGCCGGCCGCTACCCGGTGGCCGGTTCGGTCTACAACTGGGCCAAGCGGCTGGCATCCGGCACGTCGTCCTGGCTGGCCGGCTGGCTGCTGCTGCTGTCGTCCATCATGGCGCTGGGCTCTGTGGCGCTGGCACTGCAGATCACGCTGCCTCAGCTCTGGTCCGGCTTCCAGTTCGTTGGCGACGGTACGGGCCCGTTCGATTTCGCCATGAACGGCGTGGTGCTGGCCACCATCATGATCACCATCTCCACCCTGATCAACGCCTTCGGCGTGAAGCTGATGACGCGGATCAACAGCATCGGCGTCTTCGTGGAGCTGGTGGCCGCGGTGCTGCTGATCCTCGCCCTCGGCTGGCATGTGGTGCGCGGGCCGGAGGTCTTCTTCGATACCGCGGGCTTCGGCGAGGGGCACGACCTCGGTTTCTTCGGCGTCTTCCTGATCGGTGCCATGGCCTCCGGCTACGTCATGTACGGCTTCGATACCGCCAGCTCGCTGGGCGAGGAGACCAAGGACCCCAAGAAGACGGCGCCCAAGGCCATCCTCCGCGCCGTCACGGCGTCGTTCCTGCTGGGCGGGCTCATCCTGCTGTTCGGCATCCTTGCCGCTCCGGACCTCACAGATCCCAAGGTGGGATCGGCGGACGGCGGGTTGCAGCACATCGTGCTCAGTGTCCTGGGCGGCCCGTTCGGCAAGGCGTTCCTGGCCTGCATCGTGGTGGCCGTGGTGGTCTGCACCCTGGCCGTCCACGCGGCTGCGATCCGGATGATGTTCGCCATGGCCCGTGACAATAACCTGCCGTTCAGCCGCCAGCTCAGCAAGGTGGATCCCGTCCGCAGGACCCCAACGGTCGCTGCCATTGTCATCGGTATCCTGGCGGTCCTCCCGCTGCTGATCAACGTGATGCAGCCGGCCATCTTTACCATCCTGTCCAGCATCAGCATCGTGCTGATCTATCTGTCCTACCTGCTGGTGACGGTTCCCCTGCTGCGCAAGCGGTTCCTCAAAAAGTGGCCGCTGGCCGATGCCGACGGCGCTGAGCCCGGGTTCTGCATGGGCAAGTGGGGGCTGCCAGTGAACATCCTCGCGGTCCTGTGGGGCGGCGCCATGACGGTGAACCTGATCTGGCCGCGGCCGGAGATCTACAACTCGGTGCCGCCCTTCGAGTGGTACCTGCAGTGGGGTGGCGTTCTCTTCGTGGCTGCCGTGACCGGCGGCGGGGCCCTGCTGTACCGGCTGAAGATCAGGCACCAGACGGGCGTGCTGGCCGAGCACGCGGCTGCAGTGGCAGCCCACCCGTCCGCGGGCCCGGCTGCTGACGCTGTTCCGGCTGAATCTCTTCCGGCTGGTGCTGTTCCCGCTGAGGAGGGGGCAGTCCCGGTCAAGGTGCCCTAGGCGGCAGAACCGCTGACTGCGCAGCGCACAGGGAAGGGCCGACGACGGCACGCGCCAGGCCGTCGTCGGCCCTTCCGTGCAGCCCGCGTGCAGTAGGGATTTCGATGCTTTTTGACGGGGCCGCACCGGCGCCGGGCGGGCCAATCAGCCGCCGTGCCGCAGCGCCCTGCCGTACTCCGATGTCAAGACATTTCTGTGGCTGCGGCCGCGGGTTTGTAACTACTTGACAGTCAGCGTGGCATACGTCACGCTGTTGCACATCATGATTGTTGTTGCGTAAGACGCATGCGGAAGGACCCAAACATGGAGAAGCTTGCCAAAAGCTCGATCCGTACGCCGGGTCTTCTTCCGCGTCGATCCTCCCCCACCTCGTAACGACGACATTCCGACACCGCGGGTTGCCTCCACCAACTCCGAAGTCTCCCCACCAACCGCATACTTACCCAGCCTCCCGGGAGGAAAAAATGACTGCTCCAGTGAACGTGCCCCTCAACTCACGCGGAAAACTTGCTTCATCTCTGCCTGCAGAGCAGCAGGCAGAGATCGCTGCACTGTTCGAGTTCCGGCGCACGGGCTACTCCCTCGACGCCCCGTTCTACACTGACCCGACGATCTTCAAGATCGACATGGAGGCCATCTTCGGCCAGCACTGGATCTTTGCCGGCAGCGTTGCCGAGCTGCCCGAGCCAGGCGACTACATCACCGTCGATTACGGCCCCTATTCCCTGATCGTGCTCCGCAACGACGACGGCGGCGTCAACGTCCTGCACAACGTCTGCCGCCACCGCGGCGCCCGCGTCCTGACCGAAAATGCCGGTTCCACCGGCAACCTCGTCTGCGGCTACCACTCCTGGACCTACTCCCCCGAGGGCAACCTGATCCACGCCTCCGCTCCCGGTGAAGCCAAGTTCGACAAGAACTGCTTCGCCCTCAAGAAGGCCCACAGCCGCGAGGTTGCCGGCCTCATCTTCGTCTGCATCGCTGACGAACCGCCCACAGACTTCGACGAGACCTCGAAGATCTTCGAGCCGTACCTCGCACCGCACGACCTGTCCAAGACGAAGATTGCCTACCAGCAGAACATCATCGAAGAGGGCAACTGGAAGCTCGTCATGGAGAACAACCGTGAGTGCTACCACTGTGACGGGCACCCGGAACTCGCCTGCTCCCTCTTCCCCACCTGGGGCCTGACGGAAGGCCTGATCCCCACCCACCTCGAGGAGGTCTGGGAACGCAACAAGGAAGCACAGTCCTCGCTCGAGGAGCGGTGCCGCCGCTACGGCCTCCCCTACGAGGTGGTGGAGGAACTGGACACCCGCATCGCAGGCATCCGGATCTCCAGGGAATCCCTTGACGGAGAAGGCGAATCCTTCTCCGCCGATGGGCGCAGGCTCTCCAAGAAGCTGCTCGGCGACCTGCGGGACTTCCGCCTGGGCCGCTGCTCAATGCACCTGCAGCCGAACAGCTGGTTCCACTTTCAGAGCGACCACGTCATCACCTTCGGCGTCTTCCCCATCAACGAACACCAGACCCTGGTCCGCACCACCTGGCTGGTGGCCGACGACGCCGTGGAAGGTGTCGACTACGACCGTGAGAAGCTGACCTACACCTGGGAGCAGACCAACATCCAGGACAAGGCGTTCGTGGAACTCTGCCAGCAGGGTGCAGCCAGCCCCGCCTACGAGCCCGGCCCGTACATGAAGAGCGAATACCAGGTGGAGGCCTTCATCAACTGGTACGTGCAGCGGGTGCAGGAGCACTTGGCATGATTGAGCTCCTCTCTGAAACGGCGGCTGTCCAGGAGCCGCAGCGCATCCGCGGCCTGGAGATGCCGTGGAACAGGGTGATGGGCAGCACCGAGGGGCCTGCAGGCGCCGCGCGCGCCCTGGGGCCCTGGCACCCGCAGGAGTTCATGGCTGAATGCGTTGAGACCGTTCCCGAAGCGGGCGGCATGATGACGTTCGTATTCCGGCGCTGCGACGGGGCTCCCCTGGCGTTCCGTGCGGGCCAGTACGTGAACATTGCCTTCCCGGTGAACGGCGAAGACCAGGAGCCGGTGGACCGCAGCTACTCCCTGTCCAGCTCGCCCACGGAACCCTGGACCTTTAGCGTCACCGTGAAGCGCGACGCCGGCGGACTGGTTTCCCCGTGGGTGCATGACAACGTGCGGCCGGGTACCGTCCTGGACATGCTGGGACCAGTGGGGGCATTCCACCTGCCCGATGCTGACCGGCGCGCACGGTACCTTTTCCTGGCGGCCGGCGCCGGCATCACGCCCATCATGTCGATGCTGCGGACCATCCATTGCCTGCCCGGAACAGCCGACGTGGTGGTCCTCTACCACGGCGCCGAAGCCGGAGGCTTTGCCTTCCACCGGGAGCTTGCCTACATCGCGTCCGTGGACTCCCGGGTCAAGGTCTTCTACGCCTTGGGCGACCGCGGCAGGCCCGAGGAATGGGAAGGCTTCAAGGGACGGTTGTCCTCCGCGATGATCGACGAAGTGGCCCCCGACGCCAACGGCCGGCAGGTGTACGCCTGCGGCCCCGAGGGTTACCTGAACACCGCAACTGAGCTGCTGAAGAAGGTGGGCGTCGACGACACCTCCATCTACATGGAGTTCTTCTCCGGCGACCGGCAGACCCTCCTGGAATACCAGGCGGAGCTCGCCCTGGCGGCGGACATCGCCGAAGAAATCGCCGAGGAAATCGCGGAGTCCGCGGAGGACTATTACGAAAGCCAGCCCGCCGCCTTCGGGATCTACGAACCCGGCTATGACGAGGATGGAACGCTGCAGGCCACCGGCATGCCACTGGAAGCGGTGGACGCGGATGCTCCGGCCAGCACGGAAGCCGCCGCCGCGCCGGAGGCCGCCACCCCGGACGCGTCCAGCTTCGACACCGTGGGAACCGGGAGCCTGACCCTGTCCTTCCTGCGCACCGGAATCAACGTGCGGATCGACCCCGAGGAGCACATCCTCGAGGTGGCGCAACGTGCCGGTGTCCGGATCGGCGCGAACTGCAAAGAGGGCATGTGCGGCTCCTGCAAGGTGGTCAAGCTGTCCGGGGACATCGACATGAACCACCAGGGCGGGATCCGCAAACGGGAAATCGACGCGGGCAAGTTCCTGCCCTGCTGTTCCACCGCGCGCACCGACATGGTGATCGACGCCTAGCCGTCCCCTAAACGGTGGGCGCTGCCCGCCCCAAAGATTCACCGCAAGTGAAAAGTAAAACCACACGGAAGGTCTGATGCACCCAGCGTCGGGCCTTCCGTGGCAATCAAATGCCAACCATAGGAGCCATGCCCATGTCAGGTAACAAAGCCGTTGCGTACAAGGAGCCCGGGGTCGTCGAAATCATCGACACCCCGTACCCCACCTTCGAACTGCAGGCCGGCCCCGGCGTCAATCCCATCAACGTTGGCCGGAAGGTCCCGCACGGGGTCATCCTGCGCACCGTCAGCACCAACATCTGCGGTTCGGACCAGCACATGGTCCGCGGCCGCACCACCGCCCCGGCCGGCCTTGTCCTGGGCCACGAAATCACCGGCGAAGTCATTGAGGCCGGGCCGGACGTCGAATTCATCAAGGTGGGGGACATCGTCTCGGTCCCCTTCAACATCTCCTGTGGCCGCTGCCGGAACTGCAAGGAACGCAAGACCGGGATCTGCCTGAACGTTAACCCGGACCGTCCCGGTTCCGCCTACGGCTACGTGGACATGGGCGGCTGGGTTGGCGGCCAGGCCGAGTACGTCCTGGTGCCCTACGCCGACTGGAATCTCCTGCGCTTCCCGGACCGCGACCAGGCCCTCGACAAGATCATGGACCTGACCATGCTCTCGGACATCCTGCCCACCGGTTTCCATGGAGCCGTCACCGCGGGTGTCGGAGTCGGGTCCACCGTCTACGTTGCCGGAGCAGGGCCCGTGGGCCTTGCCGCGGCCGCCAGCGCCCAGCTGCTGGGTGCAGCGGTGGTCATCGTCGGAGACCTCAACGAGGACCGCCTGGCCCAGGCCCGGTCCTTTGGCTGCGAAACCGTCAACGTTGCCAACGGCGACCCCGCCGACCAGATCGAGCAGATCCTCGGCGTCCGGGAGGTGGATTCAGGAATCGATGCCGTCGGCTTCGAAGCCCGCGGGCACGGCCACGGCGCCCAGGAGGCGCCGGCCACAGTGCTCAACTCGCTGATGGACATCACCACCGCCGGCGGGTCCGTGGGTATTCCCGGCCTCTACGTCACCGGGGATCCGGGCGCCGCGGACGAGGCGGCCCAGAAGGGCAGCCTGTCCCTGTCGCTGGGCACCGGCTGGGCCAAGTCCCTTTCCTTCGCCACGGGCCAGTGCCCGGTGATGAAGTACAACCGGCAGCTGATGATGGCGATCCTGCACGACAGGATCCACATCGCCAAGGCCGTCAACGCCACGGCCATCTCGCTCGAAGACGCCCCCCGCGGCTACGCCGAGTTCGATGCCGGAGCCGCCACGAAGTACGTCCTGAACCCGAACGGCTACCTCAACTAAGCCGAAGGCCAGGGACCGCCCAGGCAGGTTCGACGCGGGCCGCTGCACCACCCAGACCATACGGGTGGCGCAGCGGCCCGCGTCGTTCGTTAACCGGGCAACCCAGTCCCTGCACCGTCCCATTGCGGAGATCCGCCAGGTGTTAGCGTTATCACCATGTCTGAGCCAATGTCAGTCCCAGGTCTGCCGTTTCCAGCCGTTCCGTCCGGGCAGAGCCCATGGACGGTAGAAGGTGACGGGCTGATTACCGTGACGGCAATGCCACACTCCGACCTCTTCATCGACCCGACCGGTGAATCCGGAACGGCAGCGGAAACGCTGCTGAACGCGGTCACCCTGCTGGGTGAGCCGCCGGCCGGTGACTTCGTCTTCACAGCCAGGGTGGCAACAACGTTCGAGAGCACGTTCGACGCCGGCGTCCTGCTCCTGTGGGCGGACGAACGCCACTGGGCAAAGCTGTGCTTCGAACGATCACCGTCAGGGGCTCCGATGGTTGTATCGGTAGTGACCAGGGGCGTAGCGGACGACGCAAACGCTTTCTCCGTCGCAGGCCAGGAGGTCTGGCTCCGCATTGCGCGGGTGGGCCGCGCGTTCGCTTTCCATGCGTCCCCCGATGGAGCGGACTGGGCCTTCGTCCGCGTCTTCGCCCTCGGCGACGGCCTCCCGCCGGTACGGGTGGGATTCGAGGCCCAGAGCCCGACGGGAGAGGGATGCCGCGTCGGCTTCGACCACATATCTTTTGCGTCGCGCACGCTGGCCGACCTTCGCGACGGCAGCTGACGCGTCAAGTACGCGACCCCTCCCGGCCGGCGGGAAAGAAGCTACAGCCACTGTTCCCACACGGTGAGCTGCAGCCTGACGGTGTCCTCCGAAGCAGCCCCCAGGGAAGGGCCTCCAACGGCACTGCCCTCGCCGCCGTCGTCGTCCCTTCCCTGCCAGGCTGCCGTACGCATCAGGCGCGAACCGCCCCGGACGGCTGATCCGCCGTGCGCACCGGCGTTTCCAGCCCGAGGTTCTCGCGCAGCGTGCTGCCGCGGTACTCGGCGGGGTAGACGCCGCGTTCCTGCAGCTCCGGCACCAGGTGGTTGACGATGTCATCCAGGCCGGTGGGAACCAGCCACGGCGAGATGTTGAATCCGTCCACCGCACCCGTCCGGGCGTACTCGGCAAGGTGGTCCGCAACGGCCGTGTAGGAGCCGGTGAAAGTGGCGTCGATCCGCGCCGTTTTGGAGGTCACGAACTGGCGGATGGACAGGCCCTTGTCCTTGGCCTCGGCGCGCCACTGATCCGCGAGCTGGCGGGCCTTGGCGCCGTGGAAGCCGCTGCCGCGGGTCTCGGACGTCTCCTCCACCACAGGGTCGATCTCCGGCAGCGGGCCGTCGGGATCGTAGGCGGAAAGTTCGCGGCCCCAGAACTGCTCCAGGTAGGCGACAGCCTGCTGCGGGCCGATCTGCAGGCTGCGTACCCATTCCTTCTTTTCCGCAGCCTCTTCGGCCGTGGCCGCGAGGATGAATTCGCTGGCAGGCATGATCTGCACCGCGTTGGCACCGCGGCCCGCCGCCACCGATCGCTCCACGAGATCCTTGCGGAACTCCAGGGCGTCATCGAACTTCGGGTGGGCGGAGAAGATCACGTCAGCCTGGCGGGCGGCGAAGTTGCGGCCCTCGGGTGAGTCTCCGGCCTGGAAGAGTACAGGCCGGTACTGGGCGCTGCGCGGCAGCCGCGGCGTGACGTCCACCGTGTAGCGCTGGCCTTCGTGGAGCACGTGGCGGGCGGGGCCTGCGGGGGTTTCCCAGGAGTCCCAGATCCGTTTGGCCGTCTCCACGAATGCCTCGGCGTGCTTGTACCGGTCCGCGTGGTCCAGGTAGCCGCCGCGCCGAAAGTTGGCGCCGGTCCAGGCGTTGTCCGTAGTGACGATGTTCCAGGCCGCCCGTCCGCCGGAGATCAGGTCCAGCGAGGCGAGCCGGTGCGCCAGGTCCGCGGGGTCGTTGTAGGTGGTGTTCTGGGTGGCCACCAGGCCGATGTTGTTGGTCACCGACGCCAGGGCGGCGAGCATGGTCTGCGCGTCAGGGCGGCCCACCACGTCCAGGGCGTGCGGACGGCCAAGGTGCTCGCGCAGGCGCAGTCCCTCGCCGAGGAAGAAGGCGGCGAACAGTCCGCGCTCGGCGGTCTGGGCGATGCGGCGGAAGGATTCGAAGTCGGTCTGCGAACCGGATTCCGCGGCTTTCCAGATGGTGCCGGAGTTGACGCCCTGGAAGAAAATGCCGAACTGGATCTGGCCGGTGGGCTGGAAGACGTCGGATTTAGCAGGGTTGTGCTGTGTCATGGTTTTCCCTTAGTTTCCGGTGCCGGCGGCGGCAGAGGCGTAACGGCTGGCCGGGCGTTCCAGGCGCAGCAGGTCGCGGAAGGTCCCGTCCTGCAGCACGGGGCGCAGTGCTCCACGGCGGCGCAACCCGGGCAGGACCACGCGGCCCAGTTCGTCGAGGTCCAGGGCGAGCGACGCCGGGTGGAGGCGCACGCCGTCGGCGTCCGCCAGCAGGGACTCAAGGAAGTCCGTCAGGGCGGCGGCACTGCCCGCAAAGGCCGCCCTGCCGCCGTCGAACGGGGTTTCCCGCGAGGCCGCAGCCTGCCCCCGCGAGTCCAGGACGACGTCGAGCTCGGCAATCACCGCCACGGACGCGCCCACCCGGGAACGCACGTCAAGGATCTCGGCGGCCAGCAGTTCAGGGGTAGGCGCGGACACCAGTACTGCGTCCACGGCGCCAACCGGCACTTCACCGAGCAGCGATGCCGGAGCCAGCACGGGCAACTGACCCTGCAGCGGCCGCGGAATGATGGACGGGCCCTTCACCGAGTAGCCCGCACCGGCAAACCCGGCCGGCGTCTCAAAATCGGCATAGTGCAGCTTGTCCACGTCGATGTACCGCCCGGTGGCGACGTCGCGGATCACGGCGTCGTCCTCCCACGAATCCCACAGCCGCCGTGAGACCTCAATGGACGCTGCAGCTTCCTGGCCCAGCGCGGTGCCGCTGGCGGAAGAACGCCCGACGGCGGCAGCAGCCTCAGGCGATTCGGCGGCGGTGACGATCCATCCGGCCCGGCCGCCGGAGACGTAGTCGAGGCTGGCCAGCTGGGTGGATACGTGGAACGGCTCGGTGTAGACGGTGTCCACTTCGGGCACCAGGGCAATCGACCTGGTGACCGGGCCGGCGAACGCTGCCCGCTGCAGTGCGTTGGCACGGCCGGGAACCGGCGCGTCCGTGAAGGTGGCTGCGTGGAAGCCGGCGGACTCGGCGGCCAGCACGGCACGGGAGATATCCGCCCCGTCCCAGCCGGCGCCGTCGAGCTCGATGGCCAGGAATCCGGCCTGGCTTACTTCGGCCGAAGGGGTTTCGGTGTTGCTCACTTCTGGTCCTGACGTTCGTAGGGAATCTTCTCGCCGGCTTCAATGGCCACGGGCAGCCGGTTTTCGGCCGGCGGCAGCGGGCAGGTGGCCAGGTCCGTGTAGGCGCACGGCAGGTTGACCGCGCGGTTGAAGTCCAGCACCACGGAGCCGTCCGCTGCGGGCACCACAGAGAGCGAGCGGTTGGCCGCGTAGGTGGTGGCGCCAGAGGTCTGGTCTGTGAACAGCACCGACAGGGAGCCCGGGGCGTGGCCGTTGAACGCGGTCAGCGCCAGTTCCTGGCCCGCGAGCTTGAAGCGGATCTCGCCAGGTGCCTCGTAGACGTGCTGGATGCCTTCGACGGCGGCGCCCACCGTGGTGGGCCGCGGCGCCTCGAACGGAACGAACGTTCCGCGGACGGCGTAGGCGGCGTCCGGCGAGTAGGCGGGCGTGCCCTGGTACTCGCGGAGCAGCCCGTTCTCCGGGTTCCGCGGCCGCACGATGTACTCGCCGCCGCGCTTGGCCACCTCGATGACGGTCTCTCCGGACACGAGGTTGATCCCGCCGCGTTCGGCGATGGGCCCGAATTCCAGGGTTGTGCCGGCTTCGGTGTTCAGTTCCTTGCCGTCCTGCTGCAGGCTCTCACCCGGCTGCAGGACAACACGGACGACGTCGGCGTCCGCGCTCCAGGTTCCCGGGGCGCCTTCCAGCGGGCCGGCGTCGCCGCTGAGCCAGTGGAGGTGGGTCACCGCGAGGAAGCCGTGCGGGTGGGCGCGGTGGCGCTCGTGCGCCGCGTGCCAGTCCTGCCAGTCGGCGTCGAAGGTTTCTTGGGCTGTATCAGTGGACAAGGGCGTTCTCACTCCTGCTGGCGTTGGCGGACGGGTTGGATCGCGTGAATTCGGGGCGGTTGCCGTAGGGGTCCCCGGCCTCCCACAGCGTGGTGGGCGCTGCGGCCCGGACGGCCGGGATCACTTCGAGGGCGAAGCGCTCCAGGATTTCCAGCTGCTGTTCGAAGGGCAGCGTGGTGGGCAGGGAGATGGACTGAAGGTCGTGGCGGTAGAGCTGGTGGTAGCTCAGGATCTTGTCGATCACCTGCTCCGGACTTCCCACCAGCGCGGGCCCGTCGGCCACGGCATGCTGGATGTCCCGGAAGGGCGAGTTATTGCCCGGCACGTTGCGGTTGGCCGTCAGTGCCTCGTAGACGGGTCCGAACTGCCGCACCGCTTCCTGGGTGGTGTCGGCGATGAACACGCCGCCGGCGCCGCAGCCCGAGCCGACGTACTGCTGCCGGGGATCGTGGCCGTGGCGGCTGTATTCTTCGCGGTAGTGGTCGATCAGCACGGCATAGTTCTCCCGCGGCTGGATGGCGTTGGCGGTGAACAGGGGGTCGCCCCACTTGCCGGCCAGGGCAGCCGACGTCAGCGTTGTAGCAGAACCGTGCCAAATACGCGGCGGGCCGTCGAAGGGGCGTGGCGTGGTGGTGGCCGGCTCGGTCAGCGGAGACCGGAACCTGCCGGACCAGGTGACGCCTTCTTCCCGCCACAGCCGGCGCAGCAGCTCGTACTTTTCGGCCAGCAGGTCCCATTGGTCCGCCAGGTCCAGGCCGAAGAGCGGGTACTGCAGTACCTCGTTGCCCTTGCCGATGGTGACCTCCAGGCGGCCACGGCTAAGCTGGTCGATGGTGGCGTAGTCTTCCGCCACCCGCACCGGGTCCAGCACGGACAGCACCGTGACGCCGGTGTGCAGCCGGATCCGGTCCGTCACGGCTGCGATGGCCGCCAGCACCGTGGTGGGAGAGGACGAGATGAACTCACCGGCGTGCCGCTCCCCCACCGAGAAGCTGTCGAAGCCCAGGGCTTCTGCCCGGCGGGCCGTTTCCACAACCTGGTTCAGCCGGTCCGCGGTGGAGACGATCTCCCCGGTGAGCGGGTTCTTCAGGTGCGGAATGATGTCCAGGACCTGGAATTTCATGAGGACTTCTTCGATGCTTCGGCTGAGGCGCTTGGTGTGGCCGCGGCCTGGGTGGCGGCGTAGTTGTCCTCCGTGATGGTCTTGGCTTCCGGCAGCGCTTCCTCTGACAGGCCCCAGCGTTCCAGGACCTTGCCGTAGGAGCCGTCCTTGATGGCGGAATTCAGGGCCTCGGTGATCACCGGCGCCAACCCGTTGCCCTTGAGTGACGTGGCGGCCACCAGCGTTTCGGACGGCCAGCCGGCGTTCACCTTGCCCACCACCTTCAGGTCGTCACGGGTGTTCTCGCGGTACACGGTGGACGGGTAGGGGGCGATGTTGAGGTCAGTGCGGCCCGAGGAGAGCGCAAGGATGGTGTCCGCCTCGGACTGGTAGTACTGCAGGGTGGCCGGCGCCTTGCCCTTGTCCTCGAGCTCCTTGTTCCAGGCGAGCAGGATTTTTTCCTGGTTGGTGCCAGAGCCGACGGAGACGCGCAGCCCGGAGATGTCGTCCGCGCCCTTGATGTCGTACGTGGCGGATTTCTTGGCTTCGAAGCCCATGAACGCGGCGCGGTAGCTGGCGAAGTCGAACAGCTTCACGCGGTCCTTGTTGACGCCCACGTTGGAGAAAACCACCTCGAAGTCGCCGGACTGGGTCTTCAGTGGCCAGTTCTCCCAGGATGTGACCTGGACGTCGAGTTCCAGGCCCAGCTTGTCCGCCACCAGCTGGGCGATGTCCAGCTCGGAGCCGATGGGCGTCTTGTCATCCGTGGCGTGGAAGGACAGGGGGATGGAGCCGGCAGTGGTGGCCACCGTCAGCTTGCCGTCCTTGCCGATCAGCTCGGGAACCTTGGCGGCGAGCGCCGCGTCTTTCTCGCCGCGGATCCGCTGCTGGTCCGGGGAAGTGTTGTAGACCACGCCGTTGCGTGCCGCCGTCGTCTGCGCCGCGCTGGAGGCATCACCGGAAGCCGAAGCGCCGGGGTCTGCGCAGGCGGACAGCGCGGCCGTTCCCAGGAGGACGACGGCGGGGAGTGCTGCCAGTGAGCGGCGCGTACGGAAGCGCGGGGTGGAGAGAGCCATGGATGGTCCTTAGATGTTGAAAGCCGGTTCGAGCACCTTGGAGAAGAAACTCCGGGTGCGCGGTTCCTGGGGGTTGGTGAAAATCTGCTGCGGGGTGCCCTGTTCCACGATCTGGCCCTGGTCCATGAACACCACTGTGTCCGCCACGTCGCGGGCAAAGCCCATCTCGTGGGTGACGATGATCAGGGTGGTGCCGGACTTGGCGAGCTCCCGGATAACGTCCAGCACTTCGTTGACCAGTTCCGGGTCCAGTGCGGATGTGGGCTCGTCGAACAGCAGGATCTTGGGGTCCAGCGCCAGGGCCCGGGCGATGGCGACGCGCTGCTGCTGTCCGCCGGAAAGCTGCCGGGGGTAGGCACCGGCCCGGTCCTTGAGACCCACGCGGTCCAGCAGCTCCAGGCCGCGCCGGCGGGCTTCGTCCTTGGAGCGGCCCTGCGCCACGACAGGTGCTTCGGCCACGTTTTCCAGGGCGGTGAGGTGCGGGAACAGGTTGAAGTTCTGGAACACCATGCCAATCTCGGTGCGCTGCTTGAGGATCTCCTTTTCCCGCAGCTCGTGGAGTTTCTGGCCGCGGATTTCGTAGCCCACCAGCTTGCCGTCAATGGAGATGTAGCCGCCGTCCACCTTTTCCAAGTGGTTGATGGTGCGCAGCAGGGTGGATTTACCGGAACCGGACGGGCCCACGATCACGGCCACGCCGCCCGGCTCCACTGTGAGGCTGACGCCTTTAAGCACCTCGGTGGCGCCGAAGGACTTGCGGACGCCGGTGATTTCGACGAGCCCGCGGGTGGCGGGGGCTGAAAGGGTGGCGGTCATCAGAGGCTCTTCCGGTTGGTGACGGCATGGGTGGCGAAGAACTTGCGGGCCTTCTGCAGCGGCGTCAGGGGCAGGTTACGCACAGCACCCTTGGAGTAGTGGCGTTCGATGTAGTACTGGAAGACGCTGAGGACGGAGGTGATCACCACGTACCAGAGGGTGGCCACCAACAGCAGCGGCAGGACCTGCTGGGTGCGGTTGTAGATCACCTGCACGGTGTAGAACAGCTCCGAGTAGGCCAGGACGTAGACGATCGAGGTGCCCTTGACCAGTCCGATGATCTCGTTGAAGGCCGTGGGCAGGATGGCGCGCATGGCCTGTGGCAGGACGATGCGGGTGGAGCGGCGCCAGGCCGGGATGCCCAGGGCGGCGGCGGCCTCCAGCTGGCCCTGGTCCACGGAGAGGATGCCGCCGCGGATGATTTCCGCGGAGTAGGCGGCCTGGTTCAGGGTCAGGCCCAGGACTGCCGCCGCGAACTGGCTGATCAGCGTGGTGGTCTGCACCTCGAAGAACCGCACGTCCGTGAAGGGGATTCCCAGGCTGATCTTCTCGTAGAGGTAGCCCAGGTTGTACCAGAGGAGCAACTGGACCAGCAGCGGCGTGGACCGGAAGATCCAGGAGAACGTCCAGGAGACGGACACCAGCAGCGGCGAGGCGGACAACCGCATGAGCGCCAGGATGAAACCCAAAACGAAGCCGAGGATGCCGGAGATGGCGGTGAGCTTCAGGGTTTCCAGGAGCCCGTTGACCACGGACTGCGCGGTGAACCACTGGGCCACCACGCCCCACTCCCAGCGCGGGTTGGTGGCCAGCGACCACGCGATGGCCAGGACGCCAAGCGCCACGGCGGCAGTCCCCACCCAGCGCCACGGATGCTTCGCGGCCACCACGCGGTATGACGAATAGTCAGCTGCAATGCGTGCTGGTCCCTCGGGCGGCAATCCCCCGCCTGAAGGCAGGGTGCTGCCGGTTGCAGAAGCGGATTCGGTGGCCGCCTGCCCGGTTGCGGCTGCTGCCGCGCCGGCCTCCGCCGTTGTTGCCGGCTCTCCCGTGGGTGCCGGCTTTGCCTGCGCCACCCTCGATGTTGCTGAACTCATGTGCCACCTCGCTTCTTGTCCTGGGTCCTGGTGTTCGGGTCGGAGCGGGCGCTCCGGCCTGGGCTTTTGGCCCGGTTGCTGGCTGCAAATCTAGGACCGGCCCAAACGGGGCGGCAACACCGGAAGTTGCATTAGTTCACCGGGCTTCGCACTGCGTCATGAGTCGGTTTCTTGCGTCATTTGACCTGCTGTGACGCGGAGTTAACGGGCGTGACCGGCCGCTCGACCGCCGTCGTCACCGCTGCCTAGCATGGGCACTCCGGCTGCTGCCAACGCGCCGCCGTACCTCCCACCAGCCCCCGCATCAGCCCATCCGCCCGTCAGGAGCCCCCATGCCAGCGAAGATTCCGGCCGTTGTGTTCATCGGCGGCGGACCGCGCACGGCCGGCGTCCTGGAGCGGATCGCCGCCAACCGGCCAGATGTTTTTGCCGGTCCGCTGGAGATCCATGTGGTGGAGCCGCACGTTCCAGGCTCGGGCCGCATCTGGCGGTACGACCAGGACCCGGGCCTGCTCCTGAACTCCATGGCCGCGGACATCACCATGTTCACCGACGAGTCCGTGGCCTGCGACGGTCCGGCCGCTTCCGGCCCCGGACTGGCGGAGTGGACCGCCGGCGTCCTGGACGGGTCCATCACCGATGTGCCGGACTTCCCGCGGCACCTGCAGGACCAGCTCCGGGCACTCAACGGCACCACGTTCCCCACCCGCCAGCTGCAGAGCCAGTACCTCGAGTGGTTCTTCCGCCGGGCCGCCAGGGCACTGAACCGCAGCGTCACCACCCACCGGAGCACCGCCGTCGGGATCTCACCCCTGGCGGACGGCGGGCACGAAGTCGCGCTGGCCAACGGCCGGACGCTGCATGCGGACATCCTGGTGACCGCCCTGGGCCACACCGATTCGCAGCCCGACGCCGCATCCTCCGGCTATGCCGGGTTCGCCGCCCGGCACGGCGGCTACCATGCGGCACCCAGCTACACCACCGACGTCGACTACTCAGGCATTGCCCCCGGCCAGGACGTCATTGTCTCCGGCATGGGCCTGGCCTTCGTGGACCTGCTGGTCATCCTGATGGAGGGCCGCGGGGGACGGTTCGAGGAAACGCCCGACGGCGGGCTGCGCTACCTTCCGTCCGGACGGGAACCGCGGCTGTGGGCCGGGTCGCGCCGGGGCGTGCCCTACCACTCCAAAATCTCCGCCACCCTCCGCGGCGAAGCACCCGGACCACTGCGGTTCTTCACCCCTGCCGCTGTCGAATCCCTGCTCCAGGGCCACGGGGAACTGGACTTCCACCAGCACCTCTGGCCGCTGGTGGCCAAGGAGGCCGGTTACTACTACTACCGCGAGCTCCTGACCGGAAGCCCCGAACGGGCTGCCATGGGCTGGGACGAATTCGCTGCACGCTATGCAGCTCTCGACTGGTACGGCAGCGAGCGCGCGGACCTCGTGGCCGCCGCCGTTCCCGACGACGCGCTGCACCTGGACCTCGAACGGCTGGACCGGCCCTTCGACGGGCGCCGCTTCGCGGACCACCGTGCCGTGCAGGATGCCGTTGCCGGATACATCGAACACGACCTCGCCCTCCGCGACACTCCGGACCATCCCGAGACCCTCGCCCTGTTCCTGGCCCTGCTGCACGTGTACATGGAGGTGGGCCGGGTGGTCCCCGCGGACCGGCTGAACGCCCGGTCCCAGCAGACCATCCATGGTTGGTGGCACGGGTTCTTCAGCTTCGTCGATTCCGGGCCGCCACCCCACCGCCTGCGGCAGATGCTGGCCCTGCACCGTGCCGGGCTGCTGCAGTTCCTGGGCCCCGGGGTGGAGGTCACCACTGACGAAGCAACCGGGGCTTTCGTGGCCGCGTCGCCGCAATCCGAGGCAGTGGTTTCGGCGCGGGCATTCATCGAAGCCAGGTTGCCGGCCACGTCGGTGGTCCGGTCACTCAACCCTGTGCTGGCTTCCCTGCACGGCAGCGGCTTGGGAACCGAGCAGCAGCTGCTGACCGCGGACGGGATCCACTCCACCGGCAAGCTGCTGGTGACCCCGCAGCACCGGCTGGTGGGGACGGACGGCACCCCGCAGGACACGGTGTTCGGCGTCGGTCCCGGAACGTCCGGCTGGGGTGCGGGAGCGTTTGCCCGGCCGCGCACCAACGCAGCCCCGTTCCGGGAAAATGATGCGCTGGCCCGGACCATCCTCGGCACGGCCCGCAACCTTGCCGGCGAAATGTCCGCCACAATATCCCCAGAGCCGGCCGCTGCCGGCCGGAACCAGACCCTGACAAGGAACCACCGGTGACAGCAGAACCAGAAGTCCAGCCCCGTCCCCTGGACCGCGCCGCCTTGGAAGTCCTCATCCTGCCCATGCACGATCCCCGGGTGCGGCCACTCCTGGACGAACTCGCCGTCGAGTACAGCACCCGTTACGGGGACCTGTTCGGCAGCGGCGCCGCGGCCGAGGAATTGAACCGGTACCCGGCAGCGGAGTTCGAGGGCCCCTCCGGCGCGCTGCTCATCATCCAGGAAGACGGCACATCCATCGCGGGCGGCGCGTTCCGCCGGTATGACGCCACCACTGCGGAACTGAAGCGGATCTGGACCCACTCCGCCCACCGCCGTCGCGGCCTGGCCCGGCTGGTGCTCGCCGAACTGGAGTCCCTGGCAGCTGCCCGCGGATACACCGGCCTGTACCTGACCACCGGCCCGCGGCAGCCCGAGGCCAAATACCTGTACCTGCGCACCGGTTACCAGGCACAGTTCGACCTCGCCGCTGACCCTGAGACCATCGGGGCGCTGGCGTTCACCAAGGAACTTCCCGCCGCCGGCATCAATTCCTCGCAGAACTAACCTCCGGGATACCGCCGCAGACGCGCTGGCCGCCGCTAAGCTAGCGCCATGGCGAACAAAACCACCGCAGAGAAGCTTGCCACCATCCAGAAGGGCTACGCCCTGGAGGGCGCCACCATCGAGCTGGGGGCCGCCCTGATCGACGGTGAACTCCACAAGGACGCGCCGGTGCGGCTGCCGCTGGCCATGATGAACCGGCACGGCCTGGTGGCCGGAGCAACCGGTACCGGCAAGACCGTCACCCTGCACATGATGGCCGAACAGCTTTCCACCGCCGGCGTGCCCGTCTTCCTGGCGGACATCAAGGGTGACCTCTCCGGGCTCGCCACTGCGGCACCGGGCAGCGAGAAGCTCCTGGCCCGCACGCAGAGCATCGGCCAGGACTGGCACGGCAAGACCTTTCCGGTGGAATTCCTGGCGCTGGGCGGCGACGGCAACGGCATCCCCGTCCGGGCCACGGTGACCTCGTTCGGGCCCATCCTGCTCTCGCGGATCATGGAGCTCAACGACACCCAGGAATCCAGCCTGCAGCTGGTCTTCTACTTCGCCGACAAGAACGGCCTGGAACTGATCGATCTCAAGGACCTCCGGGCGGTCATCCAGTTCCTGACGTCCGATGAAGGCAAGGACGAGCTCGAGCAGCTCGGTGGGCTCTCGAAGGCCACCGCCGGGGTGATCCTGCGCGAACTGGTCACGCTCGAAGCCCAGGGCCTGGAGAAGTTCTTCGGCGAACCGGAGTTTGATACCGCCGAACTGCTGCGCACCGCGCCCGATGGCCGCGGCGTAGTGACCTGCCTGGAGCTTCCGACGCTGCAGAACAAGCCCATGCTGTTCTCCACGTTCCTCATGTGGCTGCTCGCCGACCTCTTCGAAGACCTCCCCGAAGCCGGCGACCTGGACAAGCCCAAGCTGGTCTTTTTCCTCGACGAGGCGCACCTGCTGTTCAACGGCGCCTCCAAGGCTTTCCTGGACGCCATTACCTCCACCGTCCGGCTGATCCGGTCCAAGGGCGTGGGCATCTTCTTCGTCACCCAAACCCCCAAGGATGTCCCTGCCGACGTCCTCGGCCAGCTGGCCAACCGGGTCCAGCACGCGCTGCGGGCCTTCACGCCGGAGGACGCCAAGGCCCTCAAGGCCACGGTATCCACGTTCCCGCTCAGCGACTACGACCTCGAAGAGACGCTGACGTCGGCCGGCATCGGTGAAGCGGTCATTACCGTCATGAATGACAAGGGTGCCCCCACCCCGGTGGCCCTCACCCGGCTGCGGGCCCCCGAATCTGTCATGGGTCCCAGCGACGAGGCCCTGGTCCGGAGCACCGTGGCCGGGTCCGCGCTGCTGGAGAAGTACGGCACCGCGGTGGACAACCCCTCCGCGTACGAGAAGCTCACCGGCAAGACGGCAGCACCTACAGGTCCCGCGGCTCCCGCCGGAACACCTGGTGGGGCTTCGCAGCAGAACGACGTCGACGCCGAGGCAAGGCGCATCGAGGAGGAAATCCTGGGCCGGCCCAGCAGCAGGCCCTCGGCTACCAGTTCCGGCAGGGACGAGGCTGCTGAAAGGGCTGGAAGCGCCCCGGCTCCGAGGGCACCCCGTGCACCCGAGCCCCAACGCCAATCCCAGCCGGGGGGCGGAATCATGGGCGACCTGGGCGGTGTGCTCGGCGGCGCATTGGGTGGCGGGCTGAAAAGCATGGCACGGTCCGTAGGCACCCAGCTGGGCCGTGAGCTGCTGCGCGGCATGTTCGGCACGTCATCCCGGCGGCGCCGCCGCTGACCCCGGGGCCTCAGCGCGGGGCGACGCGGACCCCGCCAGGGCCGGCCCGGGCCGGGTCCAAAGGTGCGGCCGGGCACTCTCCGTGCCGGCGTCGTCGGGCGCTGTCCCTGGTGCCAACGCCGGGCTGCGGCGGGAATTAGGGGAGGCGCCGACTTTAGTGTGCCAACGTAGTGACGTTACTGTAATAAACGTGCAGATGAGTCAAGCGTTGGTGAGGATAGCGGCCGGATGGCTGCTGGGCCTCATGCTTGCCGTGGCCGGAGCCATTGTGGCCATCAACCTGGTCAACAGCACAGTGGCCAGCCCGCAGCAGCCGGTGCGCGAGTACATTGACGCCCTGCAGAGCGGGAACGGCGGCAAGGCGCTGGGCCTCCTGCGGGCCACCGTTCCGCCCAGCAACGCAGCGATGCTGGATGGCACGGCCCTGCAAACAGCGGCGTCGAGGCTCTCCAACGTCCAGATCGGCGAGCCGGAAGAACGTCCGGACAACCGCGTGGCAGTGCCGATGGACTACACCATTGACGGAAGCCGGCTCAGCACCGAATTCGTGCTGCAGAAGACCGGCACCGAATGGATCTTCTTCAACACCTGGGCGTTTGTCCCGTCCCGGCTGCCCACGGTGGACATCACCGTGGTGAACGGCAGCGAAGTGAACATCAACGGCGTCCCCGTGAACATGCCCAACGGACGGAACTCCTTCGCCGTGTTCTACCCCGGCGAATACGAGGCGTCGCTGGATGGCCAGTACTTCTCCGCCCCCGCCAGCCGCGCCACGGTGACCGGGCGGGACACCCCGGTGGCTCCACTGAACCTGCTGACCCAGGCCACCGGCAAGCTCAAGGAGGACGTGTCCGCCAAGGTCCGGGAATTCCTGGATGGCTGTGCCGCCGAAGCCCAGAAGGAGCAGCGGCTGCAGCCCGACTGCCCCTTCTACTACGCCAGCAACAACAGGGTGCAGGACGGCAGCATCAAGTGGTCCGTGACCGAGTATCCCAACGTCTCCATCGAACCCTTTGACGGCCGCTGGGTGGTCTCACCACTGGACGGAAAAGCCAAGGTGGAGGCCCTGCAGCAAAACTCCTTCACGGGCGCCTGGTACCCGCTGGACGAAGAGGTGGACTTCAGCTTCACCACCCGCCTGGACGTCTCCGGCGACACTGTGAAGGTCACTCCCCAGCTGAGCTTCTAGGGTTTCCTGCCGGCCTCCCGTCCGGACTGGCCCAGTTTTAAGGCCCTGCCCGCCGGGTTCTACAGTGACCTAAACCCAACCGCCCCGAAAACTGGGCTGGTTCGGTTGAGGCCACCGCAATGACCCCCGGCCCAGGACCTCACGGACCTGCGCCAGAACAGATTCCGGGGCGTAAACCACGTCGTCATAAAAGAACCGGAGTACGGGTAGTCCGTGACGGACAGCCATATTGTCCCTGCGGCGATCCTTCTTGAATTGGCGGGCATCAAGATGGAAGGCGAGCCCGTCAATCTCCACGATGAGGAACCCCTCCAGCAGGAAGTCCACGCGGCCGATCCCCTCGATCCACACGTGGGTCTCGGTGGCGATGCCAGCATCCCGGAACAGCACCCGGGCCAAGGTTTCCAGGAGAGAGTCTGCGCCGCGTTCAACCTTGGACACAACATGCCGCGCCTTTCCTGACCGGCTGCCCGTCAAGTGGCGCAAAAGCAAGGACGGCTCGATGTCCCCTCTGTTGTAGGCGCACTCCACCATGACCAGAGATTCGAGCTCCGGCAGGCACAGCAGTGCGTGAAGCAGGACGTCAGGGAGTGCTGCAAGGGTCCGATGACGGGGCGCCTGCGTCAGGGGAAGCCGATGGCTGACACAGTGGTTGGTACGTCTTCCGTTGCTTTGCCAGTAGTGAGGCCTGGCAGTTGCTTGAAGCTGCCATAATCCATAATGCGGGGCGGCCGATGCACATGTCAGGAGGCTGCGGGCCAGGCCTGCACCGACCAGCTCCGCGTCAGCACCCGGAACGGCCAGCAGCCCGCGCCCGAGCCGCACCACCTGCCCGCCACGGATTGCACGGTTGATGTCCCTCTCCGTTGCCCCGGCGGCGGTCACATCACGCCGCAGCAGCACTCCTCCAGCCGACTTGAGGATTTCCGATGGGTCCATGACGCCACAATGTCCGTCCCCAGAGGCTGTCGGCAGGTATCACGGGCTCTATGTGGACAAGGGCCATGCACACTGGCCCAGTTATGGGGCCGTGAAAACAGAACTGGCCCGGTTTTCAGGCTTGGAAAGCTTGAAAACCGGGCCAGTTCAGTGGGTAAAAACGCGGTCAGTCCATGCCGCGGAGGTCCAGGACCAGCTCGGTGTCGCCGTCGGCCTGAAGCAGCACCGGGATGCCCCAGTCCTGCTGGTACAGGTGGCAGGCTGCGTGGTCCGGGATCTCGCCGTCCTCGGTCTCGGGGCCGTCGCAGGCCGCGGCGCGGGCGGTAATGTGCAGCACGCCCTCAGGAACGTCCGGTGAGAGCTCCAGCGTGCGCAACAGGCCCACGGAGGTGCCGCCGCCGGACACCAGCAGCTCGGGCGGGGTGGAGGAGATCTTCAGCTGGGTGGGGTCACCCCAGCGGCCGTCGAGCTTCTGCCCGGTGGGGGCGGTGAAGCGGACCGTGAGTTCCAGTGGTCCCGGAGCCACGGGGCTCTTGGGCCGCTGCGTCTGGGAGGCGCCCTCATCCACCTGCTGGGCTTCCTTGGGAATGGGCACGTACACCAGCTGGTGCTTGTTCGCCTCCACCACCACCAGCAGCGGCTCGGCGCCGGCAGCCCCGGTGGCATCCACTATCACGTCGGACGGCTCGGCGAGGCCACGGGCCAGCGTGGACACTGTGCCGCTGGCGGGGTCATACCGGCGGACGGCGCCGTTGTAGGTGTCAGCGATGGCTACGGAGCCATCCGGGAGGACTGTGACGCCCAGGGGGTGCTGCAGCCGGGCCTCGGCCGCAGTACCGTCGCGGAAGCCGAAGTCGAACAGGCCCTTGCCCACGGCGGTTTTCACGGTGACCGTCCCGGCGTCGTCGATCACCAGCGTGCGCAGCGCCGACGTTTCAGAGTCGGCAACCCAGATGTTTCCGTCGGCGTCCTCGGCCAGGCCTGAGGACTGGGCGAACCAGGACTCGTGGGCGGGGCCGTCCAGCAGCCCTTCCAGTCCGTTGCCGGCCACGATGGCCACGCCGCCGGTCAGGGGGTCGAAGCTGAAGATCTGGTGCGTGCCGGCCATGGCCACCACCACGGCGTTCAGTTTGCGCGACCACACAACGTCCCAGGGAGAGCTCAGCGAGACGTCCAGGGGGTCGTTGCCCAGGGAACCGCTGAAGCCGGCGCCGTCCTCGTCCACGCGGGCAGGCCCCGTTTCCAGGAGCCGCTGCACGCCGTTGCCGGCAAGGGTCAGTGCCTTGCCGTCCGTGAGGGACAGTCCGCGGAGGCGGTGGTTGACCGAGTCGGCAATTACGACGTCGTAGCCTGCCTTGGCTGCCACGTCTTCCGGCAGCAGGACCAAGCCTTGGGGCTCGTTGAACTGTGCGGTGGCGTCTTCCCCGGCGGCAGGACCGTCGGCGTAGCCCTTGGTGCCCGAACCGTAGGTGGCCAGGACAGTTTCGAAGTCCGTACCGAGCTCCACGAGGCGGTGGTGGCCGGTGTCGGTGACCAACCAGGAACCCTTGCCGTCGGAACCGCTGGCTGCGGCACCCGCTGCCGCGCCGCCGTCGGACGCTTCCGCCCAAGCCGTGGACCCGCGGCCTGCCGGCAGGAAGAGCGCCTTGCCGGGGAAGCGCAGGGTGCCGGAGGTGGCCTCGGGCGCCACGTACGGGCCGGAGCCGCGGTGCAGCGTGCCCTTGGCCTCATGTTCGGCGATCAGCTCGGGGATCAGCACTGCCAGGCCGTCTGCGTGGCCCTCACCGGACAGGTGCGCCACGATGTAGCCCTCGGGGTCGATGACCACCAGGGTGGGCCAGGCGCGGGCGGTGTAGGCCTTCCAGGTGTCCAGTTCAGGATCGTCCAGGACGGGGTGGTGGATCTCGTAGCGCTCCACGGCGGCTGCCAGGGCCACGGGGTCGGCCTCGTGCTCGAACTTGGGCGAGTGGACACCCACCGTCACCAAGACGTCCGAATACTGCTCCTCCAGCGGCCGCAGCTCGTCCAGGACGTGCAGGCAGTTGATGCAGCAGAAGGTCCAGAAATCGAGCAGGACGATCTTGCCGCGGAGGGCTTCGAGGTCCAGGGTCTTGCCGCCGGTGTTCAGCCAGTTGCGGCCTTCCAGTTCGGAGGCCCGGACCCGGGCGTGGGTGCGTACGGTTTCGCTCATCAGCGTCCTTCCAGCTTGTTGCGGTCAGCCAGCCTGGCGTCGCGTTCAGCCAATTTGGCAAACATATCGTTGTAAGCGGCCAGATCGGCGTCGTTATTCCTGTCCGCCGCGCGGTCCACGCGTTTGGTCTCCCGCTGGTCCGAGCGGGACCACATGATCGCGACGCCGATTGCCACCAGGAGCGTGGGCACCTCACCGATGCCCCAGGCCACCGCTCCGCCGGTCTGCTGGTCGGCCAGCGCGGACTGGCCCCATGTGCGGCCCAGGTTACCGAAGTAGTCCGCTGCGAGCAGCCCGGTGCCGCCCATGATGGAGACGCCGAAGAACGCGTGGAAGCCCATGGTGGCGAGGAGCAGCAGCAGCCGCATGGGGTACGGGGCCCGGCGCGGAAGGGGATCGGTGCCGATCATGGTGAGCACGAAAATGTACCCGGTGAGGAGGAAGTGCAGGTTCATGAGTTCGTGGCCAACATGCTCGCGCATGGCGTAGCCGAACAGATCGGAGAAGTAGAAGATCACGATCGAGCCGGCGAAGTTGGCCGCAGCAAACAGCGGATGCGTGACCAGTTGGGAGAACTTCGAGTGCACGAACACGAGGATCCATTCGCGGGCGCCCCGCGAGCCGTCACCGCGGGCGGGCAGCGCGCGCAGGGCCAGCGTCACCGGCGCCCCGAGCACCAGGAAGATGGGCGCCACCATGGTCAGTGCCATGTGGTCCACCATGTGTGCCGAGAAGAGGATGCGGCCGTACACCGCCGGCGGCCCTGACGTGATGTAGGTCAGGACAATGAGGCCGATGATCCAGTTGACGGTGCGGAACCAGTGCCACTTGTCGCCGCGGCGGTGGACCTTCGCGACGCCCAGGACGTAGGCCACGAGGCCGAACAGGGCTACCGCGATCCACAGCCAGTCCAGGCGCCATTCGGTGATCCAGCGGGTGGCGTTCAGTTCCGGGGGGAGCTCGTAGCCGGTCAGGATGAAGGCCGGCGAGGCGTCGGGCGCGAACGTGGTGGGCTGCGGTGGCGCTGAACGGCCCAGCGCGACGGCGATGCCTGAGGTTGCGCCCATCACCAGGAGTTCGGCGAGGAGCAGTTGCCAGAGCACGCGCCGGGAAGACATGGTGGATCCCTTGCGGCCCAGCTGCGGGATGACCCACTGCCGGTGCATGAACCCGATGCCGCCCAGGACCAGGGTGGCAGCGGACTTCGCAAGGATCAGCTGTCCGTAGGACGAGCCGAACAGGTCTCCCCAGCTGGTGATCCGGATGCTGGCGTTGATGACACCGGACGCGAAGACCAGGACGAAAGCGAAACCGGCGAGGGTAGAGAAGCGGCGCAGCGTGGGCTCGGTGATGTCCGTTGTTGCACCGGCCTTGGGGCCGGTGAGGATCCCGGACAGGAGTGCCAGCAGGATGATACCGCCCACCCACGTACTCACACCCACAAGGTGGAGTCCGAGAGAGTTGATGGCCCCTTCATGGTCCGAGGAACTGGACGAGTGGCCGATCAGGGCGGTGGGGACGAGGCCGATCAGTGCCAGGATCAGGGTGAGGGCCAGGCCGCCCAGGGAGCGGACCCCGAACAAGGCCGTGGTGACGATGGCCGCGATGATCGTTACCGCCAGCCAGGCCCGTCCGGTCTCGATGTCTGTCATGAAGTAGACGAGCGCCTGCGTGAATTCGGCGTCGCCGGAAAGTGGCTGTCCGGCCACATCCGCGTAGGTCAGGACCAGCACGGCGATAGCGGACAGGGTCCACACTGCACCTGCGGCGGCTGCTACCACGAGGGCCCGGCTGAAGGCTGGGTGTTCCAGGCCGTCCTTGTCTCCGGGGTCACCCTTGTCCCGGCTGCGCTTTGTCAGGGTCCTGGGCAGAATCCCTACGGCGAAGATCAGGCCACCGATGACGGTGGCCACGGCCACGTTGTGCAGCGCCTTGCTGATCGGAAGCCCCCAGCGCACCAGTGCGCCGGGATCGGAGACGCCGCGCGTCACTGCAGCGCCGGAGAAGATCAGTGCTGCGATGAGGGCCAGGAACACCGCAGCGAGGCCGGCGAGCTGCCAGCCTTTCGGAATTCCGAGGGCAGTGCCGCCCGTCCCCTTCGCTCCGTTCCCGGGAGCGGGCTGAGGCGTGGCGGAACGTGGTTTTGCGGCAGAAGACACCCCTACATTGTCCGCCACGCCGGGCTGTGCGGCGAATCGGCTGGTGGGTCCGGAACGGGGCTTAAAGCAAAGGGAGCGGTGACCCTCAGGTCACCGCTCCCAGAGCTGCTCCGGCGTTGCGCCGGGCGAAGAAGCCTACTTCTTGTTGGAGACGGCAGCCTTCAGCTTGGAGCCGGCGGTCAGCTTGACGCTGTGGCCTGCTGCGATCTGGATGGTCTCACCCGTCTGCGGGTTGCGGCCGGTGCGAGCTGCACGGTCGGTGCGCTCCACTGCCAGCCAGCCCGGGATGGTGATCTTCTCGCCAGCGGCGACAGAAGTCTCGAAAACCTCGAACAGTGCGTCAAGGACGGTGTTGACGGCTGCCTGGCTGGTGCCGGCCTTGCCCGCTACCTCTGCAACAAGTTCACTACGGTTCTTAGCCATTGATGTCCTCCTGGACGGTCTGGTTACGGAGCCCGCACGCGGTGTGCGCGCAGGCCACTGTTCGAAAACTTACCAGCTACCAACCCTAGGGGCCGCAAATTCCGCGTGTTTCCGCGACTTTTTGAGGTTAATCACCGCATATTGGGGGGTTTTTCGTCCTCAGCGGAGCCTGACAGGTCACGGTGGGACGTTGAGATACGTACGACGCCGGCAGGCACCTTCCAGCCTCGGCCCGCCGCGCCGCCTGACCACCAGTCGACGCGCGCTCACTTGTGGCGGCTGTCCTTCTGACGCGCGCTCGGTCGTGGCGGCTATTCCGGTGACGCGTGCTCACTCGTGGCGGCTATTCCGGTAACGCGCGCTCACTTGTGGTGGTTGTTCCCGGGTTCGGGTGGGAGCCGCCGCGAGTGAGCGTGGGTCCGGGTGGGAACCGCCGCGAGTGAGCGGGGGTTCGGGTGGGAACCACCACAAGTGGGCGGGCGTCCGGGTGGGTGCCGCCGCGAGTGAGCGGGCGTCCGGGTGGGTGCCGCCACAAGTGAGCGGGGGTTCGGGTGGGTGCCGCCACGAGTGAGCCCGGGTTCGGGTGGGTGCCGGCGCGGGTGGTGTGTCAGCGATGGTCGAAAACTGAGCCATTTCGCGGGCTGAAAACTGAGCCACTTTGACGCTGGTTATTCTGCCGTATTTTCCGGTCTTGTCGAGG